>DATDRD010000308.1:0-11548 GCA_035291925.1 Anaerolineales bacterium | reverse complement strand
CCGGAACCAAAAAGGAATAACGGCAACAAAAAGACCGGCGATCGGACGGCTGGGAATCCGCTCGGGTACCAGGAAAACGGAAAAGCCAGGATCGCCGCCGCGACGAGAAAACGATAATTGTTCCTGAGCAAGCCAATGATGACGAGAATGACCGTGATAACAATCGCGGGCCAGCCAACGAGGAAAATGAGGATGAAATCAAACATGGTTTTTTGCATGTCATTGCGAGTGGCGCCTCGGCGCCACTCGCAATGACATCAAGATAATAATCTCTTCGCAGCCTTATTATGTTTCTCGATCAACTTCTGTTCATCAGCAGTAGCCAACTGCCCTTCTTTGACAATAAACTTTCCACCGACTACGGTGTAATCCACGCGGACGGGCTGACAGAAGAGAACTGCCGCAGCGGGATCGTGCTGTGCGCCTGCGTATTCGAGTCGATTCAAATTGATGGCAAAGAAATCCGCGCACTTTCCACTTTCCAAACTTCCAATATCCTTTCTTCCCAATACTGCCGCGCCGCCGCGTGTGCCAAGATATAACGCTTCTCTGGCTGTCATCAATTTGCGGACTCCATCACCCTGCCCTCTCCCCGCTTCGTCTTCGCTATCGCTCCGCTCAGCGCGAACGGGAGAGGGGGAAGCGGAGAACCCCGTGATTCCCTCTTTGACGCGCGCAACCAGCATCGCATTGCGGACTTCGGCCAGGAGATGCGATCCGTCGTTGGAGGCGGAGCCGTCCACGCCCAGACCGACGTTCACGCCGGCCGCGCGGTATTCTTTGACCGGCGCGATGCCCGAAGCCAGCCGCATGTTGGAGGTGGGACAGTGCGCCACCCCACAGTTGTGCCTGGCAAAGACTTTGATCTCCTCATCGTTGACCCAGACCGCATGCGCGAACCAGACGTCGTCACCGACCCAGGCCACTGCCTGCATATACCCGACGGGACGATGCCCAAATTTTTGCAGGCAGAATTGTTCTTCGTCTTCGGTCTCGGCAAGATGCGTGTGGAGATGGACTCCATATTCACGCGCAAGTTTGGCGGATTGTTTCATCAAGTCGGTTGTGACGCTGAAAGGTGAACAGGGCGCTAAAACAATTTGCACCATCGCACCGAGTTTCGCGTCGTGATATTTTTCGATGAGGCGTTGTGAGTCTTTGAGAATGGACTCTTCCGAGTCGACCACGCTATCGGGCGGGAGTCCGCCTTGCGATTCGCCGAGGGACATCGAGCCGCGCGAGGCGTGGATGCGGAGTCCGATTTCCTGCGCGGCGGCGATTTCGTCGTCAAGTCTTGATCCATTTGGGAAAAGGTAGAGGTGGTCTGCGGCGGTGGTGCAGCCCGAAAGGGCGAGTTCGGCTAATGCGGTGGAAGTCGAAATAAAAATGTCTTCGGGGTTCATGCGCGCCCAGATGGGGTAGAGGGTCTTGAGCCAGTTGAAGAGGTTGGCATCCTGCGCGGCAGGGACGGCGCGCGTAAGGGTTTGGTAGAAGTGATGGTGCGTGTTGACGAGACCCGGCAGGACGACGAAGCCCTGGAGGTCCAGGACTTCGTCGGCGCTGGCGGGAAGTTCTGACATGGGTCCGACCTCTTCGATGAGCCCGCGGCGAATAAAAAGACCACCCTCGGGAATTTCCCGCTGGTGGTCGTCCATGGTGACGATGTAGGCATTTTTGATGAGAAGTGTAGTCATTTGGACAAATTTTATCTAATTGTACAGTTGTCTGACAACTCTAGTGTAGCAAAAAAAGGGGAGGATGTCAACAAATGAAATTCAATTGACAAATCACTTTTCAAGGAGCATAATACCTCAAGCCAAATACAAATCCTTTAGGAGGCAAAAATGAATGACAAATCTCCGAAAACTCTTGGACAAGCTATAGATGAAATTGTTAATGCGCTACAAAGTATTGATGAAAAATCCCGTGTAATGCTTTGATCGGCTCAAAGAGAATCAGAATAACAATTGCAGTAACGACCCCAACCAATACTTTGTCGCCATTGTTTTTCCAGAATTCATCCATAATTTATCGCTTTGCGCAGATCCTCAAGGGTTTCGACGTACGCGGTGAAATCGAGGGCGTCGGCCCGAAGGGTGTCGGCTGGTCGTTGACAATGTAGGTTTTTGAATCGGGCATTAGGATTCCCCTTTACTTGAGCTTGAGTTTTCTTCGTACAAATCCCCGCACACGTTTCGCTGCGTCGAACGCGGCTTTTGCTGTTTTGGCTTTTATTGTCACGCCTGGGTAGCGCACAATAATTGCATAGCTAGTTCGTGTCCAAGAAATCACTTTTCAGGATAAGGCAACGTTCAGGGAGCGATGATGCTGGATCAAGAATTGGGCAATGGTCGCCAGGTTATTGGCAATGATCCCCCAGCCCACCCAACGTTCCATCCCCTGCGGACCATGAGCCAGACAACGGTCCAAGTGGCGTGCGCGTCGCAGTTGACTGATACGGCCTTCGATCCCATTGCGGAAGCGTTGCGCCGCTCGGAACCAGGGCTGCTGCTCATGCTGGCGACGGCGGTTGGTCTTGTAACCCGGTTGGGGCAGGCTCACTCGACGCACCCCCAAGGCGTGGGCCTTCTGTTCGTTGCTGGGGGAATGAATGCCCCGATCGCCACAAACTTCCTTGGGCGGTTTGCCGAACAACTGGACATGCTGCCGCACACTAGGGATCAGGAACTGCGATTCGTCTGGGTTGCCGGCCAACAGGCGATATTCGCTGATCAAGCCGCCATCGACTTCGCCGTACCAAATCTTGCGGCCGAACTCGGTATCTTTCGGTTTGGCTTTGCCGCGGCAAATGATGGCGGTATGTGGTTCGAACAGACTCAGCACTTTGTGACCGGCGGCGGTGGGCACCCCGATCAGCACGCGCTGGCGGGTTTGGTTGATCACCCGTTGCACCAGGGGCAGATAATGGTCAAACATCTCATTCAGGCTATCTGCTGCCAGGTCGTTCAGCCCAGCCAGGCGAGGTTGAATCTCCGCCACCTGGGCTACCAAGGATTCGACCACGCCCAGCAACTCTCCATACAATTTCAGGCTGGATTTTCCCGTGTTTTTGGCTTTCGACCGCGTCAAGCGGCTGATATCGCGAGCCAGACGATGCGCCTGTCGATGTCGATCGCGAAACCAGGCTTTGTCAGCCGCCGAGCGCGGCTGAACCACCTCACGCGCTTGACGCACCGACCGACTGAGGATGCGGGCGGAATCATCGAGCAGGCTGCTGTCCGTGGGATAATGGATATTGGTTTCTGTCACCGAACCATCCACTCGAAGCCTCTCAGCTTTAGTCACGCCCAGAGTTTGGCCCAACTCCACCACGACCGTGTGGATCAAGCGAATCGTCTTGGAAGTCAACTGGGCTTCCCGATTTTGGATCGTCCGAAAATTCGGCACCCTGTGTAGATACAATTGACACACCCAGCGCCAACCGGCGTTCACATTCAATTCCTGCATGATCGTTCGATAGCTCCAACTCATCAAGCGTCGCAACACCGCCACACACACGGTCACGTTCGCCGGCAAGGCCGGCGCACCGCGCGTCGTTGCGTGCGTCAGGTGCGAAACCAAATCATGTCGTACAGCCAACTGCACCCGGGCATCGGCACACAGGGCTTGCAACAAATCATGCAACTGCCGATACTTCGGCGTGCGCTGCGCCAGTTCGACCAAGTCATTCTGATAAAACTGGGCATCTTCCGGATATGTTATGATAAACATCAGAAGCCTCCTTGGAGTAGGTTTGTGGTTGTACTACTATTAACTTACTCCAGAGGCTTCTTTTATTCAATTGTAAAATCCTACACCCTCACCCTGCTCCAGCCATTTCTTGGACACGAACTAGCTACTAAACCTGGAAGATCTGCAGCAGATTTCCAATGCTTTATTAATCTTTCAGAAGTAACTCTGTCCCTAAAATGCTTTAGTTTTTCCTGTGCCTTTAAGTCATTCTCTAATTTATCCATTGGTATTTCATCTGGGTCTCGTAACAATGCAACCACCAGCGTTTGGATAACGCGTTGTCTCTCATCTTTCAAGTCGGCGTAAGTTGAACTTACAAGTACTTGGTATCGCTTTTCCATATAATTCTCCAGCGTCAATGTCGATAGGATTTCATGACATAATTTCCTCAGGGAAATTTTACCCGGAGAAAGAAAAAAAGACTGGCATGATGCCAGTTTCATTTCTTTGAGATCAGATCATTCCCTTTAAAGTAATCGGAGACTGCCCTATCGAACGGACGTTTGTGCTTTTGAGCCGCTATTTTTTCATAGACCGCACGCACTTTCGGCTCGTCCATCGCCGCCCGCGCATACGCCACAGCCTGTTTGAAGCGGTGACGATGGTCCTTCTGCGCCTTGCTCCATTTCACTTTGGACATGTCGGGGAGCTTCGTTATCGTCATCTGACCGGTATGTGCGAGACGGAAGACGGCATTACCCATCTTTCCTTGTATTCGTTGCACTACTGGGTTGAGTGTGATCTTTGCCATTGGTCCTTCCTTCTTCCTTCGTAGATGTTTCGTGGATCTGTCGCTTGTCCTGTACTAGTCCTATACTAGTTCTGTACTGCTTCTGTGCTATGCCGACGCAGATGGTTCGATTATAGCACGCGCTGGAAACGGAAAGCCCTCGCGAAAATTCCATTTCGAGGGCTTGCATGCGCAGGTGGTGGATCAAATATATGGCTAAGCGTATTGCTTATGCCACCCGGAGGTAATCCCAAAAGAAGGTTTGTAACATGACGCCCACTGAATCGCTCCTGAAAGAAGCTGATGCGATTTTACCGCAAGAGAAAAAAGACTAGGAATGATGCGCCAATCTTTTGATAGATAGTTTTCAAATCAAAATGTATTACCGCAGCAATTTCTATAACTCTACAGGTGCTTCATAAGGAAGAATCTCGGCAGCATCTGGCTTCAAATCGAGCCACTTCAATGCGGCAAGATTTCGCACCGTATAAGCCACTTCAGTTGGACTAAGTGGAGGACGACGCCTCAGTTTCCAATCTAAGACTGCTGAAACAATCTCAGCCTCACCGATTCGTCTTGATGAATTTGCTCCAAGTTCACGAGCAGCGTACAGCACTGTAGCAATCACCTCGGCTTGATGGGTAGTGGTACGTGCAAATAAATCAGCTACCTTACTGATAATTGATTCCCATTGAACAAGTTCAGTTGCATAGGCGCGAATAGCATTGTCAAATTGTTGGCCAACTTTGATTTCAAACATCTGATCTGATTGTTGCTCAATAATTAAACCATTGCCAATGAGTCGACTTGTCATTCGCTTAAGAGATGGAGAAAATGGACCGAAACTGCCTCTTTTGAATTCAATGTCGAGAGGAAGACCGCTGGCTACAGCAACATACGCAAGCTTCTGAAACGCAACTCTACCGATTGGCCAATGGTATGGCTGCGATTGAACATGCCTAAGGATCTCAACTAAGGCGATCCAAGGAGCCGTGATCCATTCAGGGGATGGCATTTTCAATGCCAGTTGGTTAGGTTGTACGCCAATCGGAGAAAATCTAGCTGTAGTTCATCGGCAGGAGTTTGGTATGGTGCATAAAGTTCAACGGGAATTTCCATCTTGCTCAGGAAGCTATATAAAATTGGACCAATTATTCGCCATTCAAGTTGGCCTAACCCAGCTCCTAGAGGAGGTATAGCAATTGACTTAATCCCCCAAGATTTGTAATTATTAAGTAGATATTCCAAGCCACGGATAATGTCCTCAGAATTAGCCAATGCTCTCCAATGGTATTTTGTAGGGAAATTTAGAATCCATGGAATTTCATGACGGAAATAAACATAAGGTTCACCAAGACGTACCACCCCCCGTTTACATCTTAAAACGTAATCCTCATACATATCTGGGAAACGCTTCTTAAATTCAAGAGCAATTCCCTTCCCCATTACGCCTACACAATTGACTGTATTAACAAGAGTATGCGCTTTTGATTCAAAGATATCGCCTACAAGAACTCTGATCATAGATCACGCTCCTCTACCAAAAAAGAAGTCGCTATTGATGGTAACCGGTAAGGAAAATCCTATTTGTAGCATAGCAGTTTGAACTTTAACGCAAGAAACATGTGCACCAATTATTAGTTGAGGCGGGATGTTATCGGGTATAAGAAGCTCGGCGCATCGTGCACGTTTTTTATGCATATATTCATATGGGTCATCGGATGTCCAATATTTAGCCAAAACCAAGGAGCTATGAAGACTCTCTAACCCATCTGGGGAGGGATAAAACCTTGTGTAATCACTCGATGCATTTCCATCAGCAATAATGGCATTAGGAACATCAAAGGCATCTGGGCTTATTCGTAGAACGACAAGTTCCTCGTGATTGTCAATAATCTTATACAACATGGGATTACGTGCATGTAAATATAAACTAGCATAATGATGAATGGGATCACCTTGTGGGACGACCCGCACCGATCGCCTAGCCTGAATCTCATTCATTGCAACCGAAATGGATTATGTTTTGCGGCCTGCTCATGAGATAAAATACCATGTTTTAGAATCGAAGAAACATTTCTGATATGAGTTATATAGTGTAACTCAAGAAGTTCAGTGCGATCCATGTTAAGTGAATTCTATAATTTAGGGGATAGCGGCTCTTTCTCGAACAAATGTACTAATCATCTAAATTATATACCTAATCTCAAGATTGTCTAGTGTGTGTTGGAAATCAACGTGAATCGAGGCTGATAGAACAAAGTAGCAGGTTAATTGGATATTAGCCCAGCGGTGTTTCTGCCCCGAATTCAACATAGTACCATCCCCTCCTGCGGCCGTATATTGCGCTTATTATGGCTCGATCACTCGTTTTACTCCGTTGTGATCCACTAACGTGAGGGTCGTGCCATCCTGGTTCGCGAGGATGTGCACACCCGGCTCCGTCAAATTATTGAGCAACAAGAGTCCTGAACCTTCTTCAGAGGCGCCCATCTTCACACGAATGGTTCCTTTCGCATCCAACAGTCGAAACACAACTTCGCCGTTTGTTTCACCAACATTGAGCTGTGATCGAACCTCTCCATTCTTGTCAACCAATTGAAGGGCCCGGACGCGGAGAACCTGCGGAATCGTTTGATTGGCAATCAGCCTGCTCTGAGCCAAAACCACTATCAGAAATACGAAATTGATGACCTTCGGAACGACGGCGAGTCTGTTCATGGTCATGTGTCTTCTCCTTTGGCGTGTTCAGCAGATCACGGTCCCTACAGGAATACACCATCCACTGGTCTTATGTTCCGTGTTGCAGTTGAGATGAGATAATCAGAGACTTACTACCGGGCGCACATCCCCACAAAGCGGATCAATTCCTGATTGAATAACGCCGGGTCGCTCATGTAGGGTGCATGAGTCCCGTTCGGGATCACGACCAGCTGACCGCGTTTCACGGACTTGATTAGAAGTTCAGCATCATTGATTGATACGATCCGGTCATGCTCACCCCACACGGCAAGCACCGGGGCCGTGATCAAATGAAGATGCTCTCGATATGACGGAATGCCGACCGGGGCGACTGCTACGAAGCCCGCGACGCGCTCCGGCTGGGAGGTGATGAAGGGCAGGGCATATCCGCCGCTCATGGAGGCAGCCAAGAGCACGGGTGAGTCGATCTTCAACTGGTCGAGCAGTTCGCCCAGCCAGACCTGCGGCGGCGATGCGGAGCCGGGCTGGGATTCCCCAAAGCCGGGCAGGTCAACTGCGAAAGCCTCATAACCGGCTGAGGCCAGCGCTTCGAGCGTGCCGATCTGCCGCCAGGTCTCCGACGAGAAACTTGCGCCGTGCAGCAGTAGGACAGCCTGACCCTTTTGCAGGCCGGCGACCAGGTAATGTATCTGTTTCCCGGCTATGGTTATGAACTGTGATGTGATTTCCATTTCAGCATGACCTCCTGTGAGGGCCAGTCTCTCCCGGAAGTGGCCGTTATGGGAACCAGGGAGTGCCAAGCAGCCGCCAGGCCGACAGAATAAAGGCTTGCAATACGATTCCAAGGCCCCCCAGCCAGGCAGCAACAGCCGTCAGATTGAGCAGAGCCAGGATCAGGCCAATCCCGGCCAACACGGCTGAGGCAAAACTGCCGAGTATGAGAGTTACCAGACCAAAGTTGGAGCCACTTCCGATCAGATAATCAGCCAGGATTGTGAGGAGAGTCAGGGAGAACGCAGCCAGCGCCACCTTCCATAAGGCAGGGGCGGGACCCGCGCGCCTCACCGCCGGGTCGAACAACGGCAGAAAGAAGACTCCGGCAGTGCCAAGGGTCAGATAAATCAGCATGCCAGTGAGATCAGGCACCATGTCAGAGCCTCCGGGAATCCATGGCCCGGGAAACGAGGGCTCGACTCTTGAGTAAATGATCAGGCCGATAACAGAGAGGAGCGCGGCCGCCGCGGTCTGCCGCCAGTTCACCTGCGTAACCCGAACGCCGATAGCGCCACCGACCGCAGTGCCAAGGATGATGAGCGGTAGGTCGATCACCGAATTAAAAGAGGTGCCAACCACCAGCCTGTAGGCGTAGACCAATGCCAGGATAAGCCCGAACATGAGCACGGCAGTCAGGAGTACACGCCCAATTGTGCTTATGGCACTTTGATTGGATCTGGATTCGCTGATCATGTTCACCTCAATGTCTCAGCCAGTGTACAGCAAATCCACAGCCAAATCAACACACTGACTTATATCTGCTCTCGCCGCCCACGATGTAGGGAGCATATACTCAAACTTCCATTCCTGCAAAATGTTCCATCAGCAAGCGATGGACGAAGATATAACTCCCGCCTATCCGTCGCAGGAAGATCAAGCCAACAGCATATTCCAGAAAACCTTTCAAGTGGTGGGGTAACAAGTGATGCTGTGACAGTACCAATCGCAGTGAATAGTGTTGAATGAAGGGTAGGTATCCGCCATCCAGCCCGAAAATCAGGCCGAAAATCAGCCCGAAAATCAGCCCGCCAAGCAGCCCGAAATTCAATGTGCCAATCAGCCCGATGATCAGCCCGAAACCCAGCCCGAAAACCAGCCCGAAAATCAACATGGATAAAAGACCACTATGAAGTGTTTGTTTCAGACGTTGCCCGGAGTAGGTTGTTTCTTCAACCTGTTCTGAAGTTAGCCCGGCAATCACCGCGCTAATCAGGCCAAAAATCAGCCCGAAAATCAGCCCGCCAAGCAGCCTATTACCTACATTCAGCTCGCTAATCAGCCCGCTAAGCAGGCCAACATACAACCCGAAACCCAGCAAGCCAATCAGATTACCCAAAGCTTCTTGCCCTGACCGTTTCAATCTATCGGCTGTTCCGTACATCAGCCCGACAATCACCACGCTAATCAGGAAGAAAATCAGCCCGCCAATCATCCTATCACCTACATTCAGCTTGCTAATCAGCTCACTAATCAGCACGCTAAGCAGCCCGATACTCAGCCCTGAACCCAGCCAGACAGTCAGATTGCCCCAAGCTTTTTGCCCAGACCATTTCAATCTGTCTATCATCATAATTCTATGAGCTGTTCCGAAAATCAGCCCAACAAGCAGCCCGAAAATCAGGCCGACAATCAGCCCGAAACCCAGCCCGCCAACCAGCGCGCCAATCAGCCCGAAAATCAGTTCAATAATCAGACTAACATACAGTCGATACAGCCTGACTTGTGATTGCTTCTTGAGCCAGGAGGGTTGCATGGCTTCGATCTGGTACGTAATGATATTGTGCTGGATCATCATGCATGCCAGCCAACTCAAGTAGCGCAATGCCTGTAGTTTTGTGAAGGGCGCATTCGCTGATCGAGTTGAGCGATCGAACATGCGCGCAACGTACATGTCAAATAAGTGTGTGCGCTGTTGCTCAAGATTTCCGGAAGCAATCCAGTCATCGGCATTTCTATCTTTGTATGCCAATACCATAATACTCAACATTAGAGGAGTTTGTGCCAATTCCTGTAGGGCTTTATCTTTTTTGAGCAGTTGCTTTATGGCGGCAAGGCTTTTGCCAAAGCGACCAAAATATTCATTGATTTGTTGACGTGTTAGTGGTTGTAATTTGATTGCTCCTTCAAGTGAAAGTTTGACATCGAGAGTTAAATATTCTTCGATGCGACTACAAACTACCAGTGAAGTCAGGCCATGTTCGTTTCTAAAAAGGTTGATGGCTTCCACACATTCTGGGCGGTTATCCTGTTTGACTTCATCTAATCCATCTAAAAGTAACAAAATTCGATTTTCATCTACCCATGCAAGGGCAGTTTTCTTCGGCACATAATAAATAATGTTCAACTGCTCTGCCAGCCAACCAGCCAACGACTGCTTTTCTTTCCACGATGCGAGATGAAACACAACCGGGACGGGTTCGGTTTCATCTTGGCGAGCGCGCTCGATCAACAGCCTAGCAAGTTCCAGCAGCATGGTCGTCTTGCCTGATCCAGGCGCACCAAGGATCAGTAAAGAGCGACCCATACCAACTTCGTCAAAGATCTGCAGCATGGACTTGCGGGTTGGTATGGTTTCGTTTCTTTGTTCACTTTTGATTGTCCAGGGATAACTGACAGCGCTTGGGTCTTCTTTGATCCCCAATTCGAGCATTGCCGCGCCATGCAATGACATTTCAAGAATGCCCTTGACCCAGAAGTTTTCGACGTGGTTGAGCATCACACGGCGGTTGCGTTGGTCGAGGGTTTCTTTAGGCTGTTCTTGTTTTTGAACAATAAGCGAACCCAGTAACGCCGCAAGCCCAGTGATGAATGCATACAAAGGATCAAAGCCTGGTTCTGCAAACCACCATATGAGCGATACGAATATGGCAAGGATACCGACTGCGCGTAGTATGAGGTGCATGTGGTTCCCTAAGCCCAACCGTTATCTGTTACGGAGACTTGCTCTATTATAGATTAAAAAGCAGATTTGTAGTCTCGCTGTTCGCTCCCTTAGCTGCCCCGGCAGCGATTCGTATTTATCTGAAATGTGTCTGTCACATTGTCCTTGCGCTGAGTGCTTAATCAGCATGTTATAATCCTCTTCATGCCTCCCAGAACCAAAAAACAAATCGAACCTATCATTGAACCCATTGAGGTAGAGCAACCTGTCCAACAGGAAGATACCGTCACCTTCAAACGAAGCCATTTTTACGCGGTGCTGGTCGTGCTGGCGTTTGCCGCGGGGATCCTCGTCGGTTACGTGGCGTGGGGAACAGAGGCCGCCCAGAGCGCGCAAACCGCGAACCAGGCTAACGGTCCGGTGGCCGCAGGTGCGCCGGTCGCAACCGAAGAACCGCAGTATGTCCGCTATGATGTCACGAGCGCGGGCGCCTACGCGCTCGGGCCCGAAGATGCTCCGATCACCATCGTCGAGTTCAGCGATTTCCAATGCCCGTACTGCCGCCGCTGGCATGAACAGGTCTATGAACCGCTGCTTGCCGCATATCCCGGCAAGATCCGCATGGTCTACCGTCACCTGCCTCTCACGTCCATACATCCTGATGCCTTCCCCGCCGCGGAAGCCGTCATGTGCGCGGGCGAACAGGA
>DATDRD010000307.1:0-3150 GCA_035291925.1 Anaerolineales bacterium | reverse complement strand
CACGCGCCCGCAGATCGACTCGATCCGCGGCGTCAACAGCGACAGCATGATGAAGAGTTTGTTGAATAAGGGATTGATCCTGGAATCCGGCCGCGCCGATGGCCCTGGCAGACCGATCCTGTATTCCACGACCCCTGAATTCTTACAGCACTTTGGCTTGAACTCGATCCTTGAAATGCCCCCGCTCGCTCCGCTCGCGAAGCCTGAAGAAGAAGGGGAGAATCACGATGAGATGTTGAAGGGGTAGCAACGCCCGGAACGCATCTCAGTTAGGAGAACCGCCAGCGGGAAGAAAACACGCCATACGTAAGTCACCGTGTTTCTTGATTGATATCACTTTATTCAATTGGACCAATGGATTCTGTTCGGATCCAACCTTCCAGGCCCTTGAGACCCTTGAAGGGTTCAAGCAATGCAACAAGAGTCCACTCACCGCGTACCTCCTGAATGCGAACGCGGGTTCCCGCCGGGAAAGGTCCAGCACGCAATTTCGGGGTCGGAGGACTATCGCCTCTTCTATAGTATTCCTGCCTCACTTTCGTGGTTTTCCTTTTCATCTCCATCTTTTCCTGGTTTTTCTTTCCACCTTTCTTCTTGCCCTTGTTTTCGGCTGATTCCATTGAATTAGACCGGATCCATCCAGTCGTTTTTCTCACGCCGGACTCCGAAGATTGAATCACATTGACCAGCGACCAGTTTTCGACCTCCTTAAGCACCCGCACAACGGACTTCGCCGGAAGCAAGGCATCATGCAGGCGCTGCCTGACGTTTGGCAGGTTTCCCTCAACATTCGTATACAGGTCTGACGGACGGTTGATCTCGAATTCTGCAACCAGGGGTTTCTTGCGCCCGAAGAGTTTTTTTCTAAAGCGCTCCATGGGGAATAACGGACCTGGATCCAGCCGCTCCCTCAGGTTGACCTCGTCGTGACCCAGGATTTCCACGATGCTTCCATAGCGTTCCTTAAGGGCCCTGACAATGTCCAGTGTTACCTGAAGCTGCGCCTTTGTGAATTTCTCCCAGCCCCTGTCCCTGGATTCCCGCCAATGGGTGGCAAGTTTGACTTTCTCATTCGGGATGAGGGTATTTTTTCGCTTCCAGCCCTCACTGCTTTCTTTCAGGAAACCGGCGTTATCCAATTCAATGCCGATGCTAAAGCGGTTCAGGCTGCTGTCTCGTTCCCACCAACTGTAGCCAGCGTGAAAGGCAATTTTATCGAAGGGCAGAAATTGAACAACACGTCCATCCCGTCCGATCAGCAGGTGCGTACATACTCCCGATAACTGATTGCGAAAATGCGCGATCGTGCTCTCCATACGCGTGCCTGTAGTGAAGTGAATGACGATGTACTTGGGGCCTATGAGTGGATGCTTAGGATCATAATTCCTCAGGTTTGGTTCAATAATCTGAAACCTCCTGCCTTCCGGTGTGGATAAATAGTTGTCGGGCCGGACCACGAGCATGCCATGCTTCTGAACGCGCACTGCACTCTTTTCCACCCAGCCTACGATCCAGGGATCGCCATCCACCTCGGCAATGACCGAGATCAGACACCACCGATCCGTTTCGTTGATGACCGAAACCGGCGCGCCAGCCGGGATGTGAGTCTCTGCGAGGAGTGTAGAATTTTCCCCGGGCTGGTTGCGGACCTGAACCTGCCGCGTCGTCTCCTGCAATACGATCGAACGGTCGGTTACGCCGAGAAGTTTTTCGCGAAACTGGATGATGGGAAACGCGGGCCCCGGATCCAGTTTGTATGAATAGAGTTCCTCATGTCCGACGACATTCGTAATTTGGTATTTATCCATCAGGGCTTTGCAGATGGTAAGGAGCGAATCCAGTTGAGACTTGGGATAGAGAGGCCAATATCTAAAACGCGAATCGTTTAGCGCGGTCGCAACTATATACTCGTTCTCCCTGTATTCGCTGCGTAATTGATAGTTACTCCCAGATTCCCGGAGATCGCCCGGGTAGTCCAACTCGATCCCAATGGATCTATTGTTGTAATCGGCTGCATGTTTTCCCCCTTTGTCAAAGGACAGCATCTGCACCACCTCCTTACCGTCCTTGCCCAGTATCAGGTGTACAGAGAGTCCGTTCTTCATTTTAAAAGTGCTGACCGCTCCATTAACAGATGCACCTTCTGTTGCGTGAATAATAAGATACCTTTGAGGAGACTGTTTTTGTGTGGTTGCATTGGGGCTTGCATCAAACCGAAAGTTAAATATCTCACCCTGATCAATTGAGAGCCGATGGTCTTCTATTCTCATCCCCGTATCTCCTTTCCTTGCTTTACATTGAGTATCGTTACTGAATCTCTTAATGGAGTTTTGTGCGGCAACGATTTTTCATATGGTGCCCTGTCGGCACATGATTCCGCGCCTGATAGGTTTCCATGTCATTATCAGGTTCTGAAAACCCGATTCCTATGAAGATCAGTTGAGGTGTTGGCATAACTTTTCTCCTTAAGGCTCGAGTCGTTGCACAACTGTCTCCGCAAAACTATAGATGTCCGCCAGCCTGTGCCTGATCGAGCACAGTGAGAATCGTTTGAACCAGATCGCGGGCGGCTTGTTCACTCAACTCAACGGCAACGCGGGCCGCGGGTCCCTGTGACTCGTTCACAAAATCAATGTTCAGGGCATGTTCCTTTGGGAAATTGAACGGATGGTCGTAGGATACGTTTGCCTGTTCAAGCGTGAACCATCCAGTCGTCCCTTTGCCACTGCCATCGATTCTTACTTTTTCAACGATCATTGTGCACATTTTCAAGTTCCTTTCCACATGTCATTGCGAGACCCCAAAGGGGTCGTGGCAATCTCATAATTCCAGAAACCTTCACTTGGAAGGTGCGATGAGATTGCTTCGTGGCGCTAGCGGCGCCACTCGCAATGACAATTAAATATTCAAATATTTGTCCAGAAACGCAAAGTTCTTTTGCCAGCCATCCACGGCCTGTTCCTGGCGATAGTTGGGACGATGGTAGTAAAAGAATCCGTGACCGGCTCCGGGATACATGTGAAATTCATACGGCTTTCCATGCTTCCTGAGTTCAGCCTCATGCTGTGCCACTTGCTCCGGGCTGGGACTGCTATCCTCTTCGCCAAACAATCCCAATATGGGGCAGGGCAGGTCTTTGGTGTAATCGAT
>DATDRD010000306.1:0-2549 GCA_035291925.1 Anaerolineales bacterium | reverse complement strand
CTGCTGGCAATCCCAAAGAATGGATCGCTCGTTATCGCGGCCATTTATTGCGTGAAGACGATAGTGTCGCCGCGTACGACCAGTTGGCCGATGCACTGCGCCCGTACAACATCACGCCTCTTTTCCGAAAGGAAAAGGATGGCAAGCAGGTCATCTTTCTTGTGCCAAGCCCGGCGCCTCCCAGGCCTCGCGCGAAATTGTACGTAAATATCATCCTTTTCATCCTGACAATACTCAGTGTCATGCTAATGGGTGCGGATGTGCCTCGTGAAGCGATTCCAGAGAATGGATCTGTTTCAATTTCCCTGCTCCTTCGCTATCTGTTTACGGGCTGGCCTTTTGCGTTGAGCATGCTGGGTATCCTGTTTGCGCACGAAATGGGGCATTACATTGCCTGTCGCTATTACAGGGTTCCCGCTACGATGCCCTATTTTTTGCCCGCACCGTTATTAAGCCCCCTGGGAACTTTAGGGGCGTTCATTATCATGCGCGGGATTCCAAAGAATAAACGTATATTATTTGACGTGGGTGTCGCCGGTCCGCTCGCGGGCCTGGTCATTGCCATACCCGTCCTGTTTCTCGGACTTTATCTTTCACCTCTGGGGCCCATCGATCCTGCTTCTTCCGGAAGCGGTTTTCTTGAAGGCAATTCGCTGTTCTACCTTTTTTCCAAATATGTGGTTTTCGGTAAATTGCTTCCTGATCCAGTGAGCCTGGGCGGACTTTCACCTGCGATGTATTGGCTGCGATATTTCTTCACGGCTCAGCCGATCCCATTCAATGGGATGGATGTGCAGCTCCACTCGGTGGCACTGGCTGGCTGGGCGGGATTGCTCGTCACTGCACTTAATCTCATCCCGGTTGGAACACTGGATGGCGGTCACGTTGCCTATGGCCTGCTTGGCGAAAAGGCACGCAGGATATTCCCGATCGCCATTGGCTTGTTGATTACGCTCAGTGTTTTGCCTTCCTTGCTGACACTCTCTGCCGGCGCGTTCAACTTCAGCTGGCTGCTGTGGGTAATGATCCTGTTCTGGCTTGGCAACGTACGCACGCAACCACTCGATGATATTACTCCGCTTGACCCATTTCGGCGCGCGCTCGGCATTACTGTCCTGATCATTTTTGTGTTACTCTTTACTCCCATTCCCATGGTGGCGTACTAATGCTGGCAGCGCGCAACCTTCCGTCATTGCGAGGAGTGGCGCTAAAGGCGCCACGACGAAGCAATCCCTATGTTGTGCAAAGAGACACTTGCACCTGGCGCAAGTGCAGGTGTTGCTTCGGCACGGAACGCCTCGCAATGACATTGAGCAAGGGGAGTAAGTAATGATTGCATTACGAAAATTTTGGATTGTTCTCTTATTATTAACTTTTATCCTTTCCGCATGTACATCCACAAACCCCTCAACCGATTCCAAGACGAGCACCCCGCGTCTGAACGCGACGGAAAACGCCTCAGACACGAACACGCCAATTCCCCCCGCGAGCAACTCGAATGTCCGGAAAGAAGCGCTGCGCGGCATCCAGGTAAAAATCTGGCATCCCTGGTTTGGCGCACAGGCAAATCTGTTTGAGTCGCAGGCTGCGCAATTCAATACCGGGAATGAGTGGGGCATCATTGTCAGCGCGGAGGGCAAGGGCAATTACAGTGAATTGTTTTTGCAGACGGACGCCGCCCTGAAAGAGTCGAATCCTCCACAAGTTGTGATCGCGTTTCCCGAACATGCCATCGAGTGGCAGGAACAAGTGGTGGATCTAAATGCGTATGTGCATGATCCGCTTTATGGATTGAATCCGCTTGAGACGTCGGATTTTTATGCGCCGATCTGGGCACAGGATGAAGTGGATGGAATACGCCTGGGCCTTCCCGCACAACGGACAGCCCGCTTCCTCCTCTACAATCAAAGCTGGGCGCGTGAACTTGGTTTTGATTCGCCGCCCGCGACCTCTTCTGAATTCGAAAGACAGGCTTGCGCGGCGCATCGAGACCTGGGTGAGGATGAAGATGTAAATAACGATGCGCTCGGCGGCTGGCTGATCGACACAGACCCGATCACGCCTCTTTCGTGGATGATCGCGTTTGGAGGCAGTGCGCAGGAGGGGGAGGGCTATCGCTTTCTGGCGCCCGGCAATGTGGCCGCATTCAAGTATCTGAAAACATTGCAGCAAAAGAACTGCGCCTGGGTCCCCTCCACGGAGCTTCCGGCCTCCGAGCGTTTTGCTGCACGCCAGGCGCTCTTCGCAACCGCCAGCCTTGAAGACCTGCCTGACCAGACCCGCGCGTTTTCCGCCGCCGCGAACAGGGACGAATGGGTCCTGCTGACCTTCCCCGGCGCTGAGCGCGACGTGCTGGTGATTTATGGCTCATCGTTCATCATGTTCCAATCGGATGATGCGACCCAACTCGCTTCCTGGCTCTTCATGCGCTGGATGCTTTCAGCGGAGAATCAGGCGCGCTGGGTACAAAGCACTGGGCTCTTTCCGCTGCACAACTCGACAATGGACCTGCTCGCCGATTATTCGGCGAGTCACCCGCAATGGACAGA
>DATDRD010000305.1:0-7957 GCA_035291925.1 Anaerolineales bacterium | reverse complement strand
CACAGTGTGGATGGTTTTATTTTCAATTCACGAACGACACAGAGCGTGGTTAATGGTCTGATCCATAAAGGAAAACCGTCCATAATTGCCAATCCTCCAACAGATAGGTTTGGAGAAGCAATTTCAGAAGAAGAAATCATAAGCCGCGCGAAAACGAATCCTTTGCGAGTTTTATTCCTGGGAAATGTGATTGAACGCAAAGGGCTGCATACGCTGCTGGAAGCCGTCAGCCGTCAACCATCAGCCATCCGGCTTGACATCGTTGGTTCATTGAACTCCGAACCTGTATATGCAAAACGAATGCAGGATTTTGTCGTTGACAATGATCTTTCTTCTTTTGTCTTTCTTCACGGCCCACTTGATAATGAACCGCTCATTGAAAAACTCAGGCAGGCTCATGTTCTTGTGGTGCCATCGTCTTATGAAGGATATGGCATTGTCTATCTGGAAGGGATGTGCTTCGGCCTGCCTGCGATCGGGACAACGGCTGGAGCGGCAAGTGAGATCATCAGCGATGAGGTCGACGGATTCCTGATCCAGCCGGGGGATGCTGATTTACTGGCGAATAGGTTGAAGCTGCTGAATAAGAAGCGTGATGTTTTGATCCACATGAGTCTCGCGGCCCGTGAACGATACATCCGCCAGCCAAAATGGGAGCAGACAGCGAGTCAAATTCGGGAGTTTTTGTTGAAACAAATTCGCAAATTTTCCGTATAATGAGTACGGAGCGAAAATGATGTACACGTACCAAATAGAGGGCCTGACTTTACAAACCGGCGACATCATATGCACGATGAACGGCAAACCCGACATTTTGCCCGGCGAGTTCTGGCGACTGGTCGGCCGGCTCGTGCCTGGCAATGTGGACCATGTGGCGATTTACGTCGGACCCAATGGGCGATGCATCGAGGCGGGTGCGCGCGGCGTGATCACGTTCAACGTGCCAAACGGGCATTGGAATACCGAACACATGGCGCTTCAACGCGGCCTCTTGTTTGATACCTTTTACGGTGTCGCGTCGCCGCTTGATGTACACGGTCTTGCAGAGCAGGCAGAACATGAAATGCGGAAGACCGTGGCATCCTATTGCCTCGCGCAGGTTGGCAAGCCGTATAACCTGAACTTCCTGAATGCAGAGACAGAAGAAACCTTTTATTGCAGTCAACTGGCATATAAGGCATATCAGCAAATCGGTATTAACCTGAACACAGGCCTGGCGATGGAGCAATTGCCGGGGACAAATGCCATCATCTATCCACAGGAGATTTGGAGCGGATTCAGTCATCGAGCTGTGACAAGTGAGCAGTATCCAATGAGCGGTCGGAAAATAGCAGTGGACGCGTCTGAATGAGAGGCGGGTTTTTAGTGTTAGAATCGTTACAACAAACAGAGCAGACCTCACATGACCAATTGGAGCCGTTTCGTCCCTTCCGACTTTGAGTATGATTTCGAGAACGACGAGCTGGCTGCGCATCGGGTCTCTTTCAATGAGGCAGTGGAATGCTTCTTTTCCAGTTTTGAAATAAGACGAAATAAATCTTATCGCGACCGCTTTCAATTAATCGGTAGAACCATCGGCGGAAGACGACTGAAAATCATTTTTCAACTCAAAAAAGGTAATGTTGTCCGCATCATTACAGGATGGCAGATATGAGCACAAAAAACAAAAGGAACCTTTCTGAAAAAGAAATTGACCGCTTGGTCATTGCACAGGCGGATGACGATTCTGCTTGGAGCAAACCTATACGCGTTCAAAAAACAAAACCCGCTTCTATTTCAATTCCCCCAGAACTTGCCGCGCGTGCGGCATTTCTCGCCCAATTACATCGAACCCAAAGTCTTGACGAATGGGTGACGCGTGTGATCGAGGAGAGGATAGAATTGGAGGAAGCGGCGTTTATTGGCGTCAAACAGGATTTGACAAGTAAGGCAGGCTAAGCTTGTCGAATGACTCGTCTTGATGAGAGATGGGTTCGTTTTTTTGCATGTCATTGCAAGGAGGGCTGGTGGTCGAGTAGAAGCTGTTCGACCGCCGTATCAAGACGAGCGCGACGACACGCGTAACAGCACGCAAGTTCAGGTGAGCAATCCCCAATTCGGCGAGGAGATTGCTTCGCTCGGTCTTGATACGCCACTTCGTGGCTGCTCGATCCTCGCTCGCAACGACACTTGCATTAGTAGTGTATAATCCTCCCATAACATTCCATCGAGTCTCCATTTACAAATCCATTGGACTCACATATCAGCAGTCCACCGCTGTTTTCGCTTGAGGGTTTTACTCAATTCCCAAACATCTGCTTGACTTCTGAAGATAAGGAAGAATTTTGAACTTCGAACAATTTAATTTGGATTCCCGCCTGATGCAGGGAATCAAAGTCGCGGGCTATGAAGCCGCGACTCCCATCCAGGAGGCGGCGATCCCGGCTGCAATCCGTGGACGGGACATCATCGGAACCGCGCAGACAGGCACAGGCAAGACCGCGGCGTTCGTCCTCCCAATCCTCAACAAACTTCTCGATGGACCACGCGGCATGCCGCGCGCCCTCATCGTCACGCCGACGCGCGAACTCGCCGAGCAGATCCATCAGGTTGTGCGCGCGCTGTCAGCAGGGACAAGACTCAGGAGCGCGACCATCTATGGGGGCGTCACAGCGAGCCGCCAGATCAAGGCATTGAAAGAGGGCGCCGAGATCCTCGTCGCATGTCCCGGTCGCCTGCTGGACCTCGTCCAGCAACGATACGTAAGATTGGAGCGCATCGAAATCCTTGTGCTCGATGAAGGCGATCGCATGTTCGACATGGGTTTTCTGCCCGATGTGAAGCGCATTATCAAGGCTGTGCCTGTTCAACGACAGACGATGCTGTTCTCGGCGACTTTCCCTTCCGAGGTCGAGCAGCTCGCCGCGCAATCGCTGACAGACCCGCAGCGGATCTCGATGGGACTCAGCCGTCCGGCACACACCGTCACGCACGCGCTGTATCCGGTGCCGGCACATTTGAAGTCAGCGCTGTTGCTGAAGCTGCTCAAACAGACTGCCACCGAATCGGTGCTGGTCTTCACACGCACCAAACATCGCGCCGAGAAGCTGGCGCGCCAGATCGCGCACGCGGGTCATCGCGTCACGAGCCTGCACAGCAATCGCACGCAGGGACAGCGTGAGCAGGCGCTTAGCGGTTTCAAGAGCGGACATTTCCGCGTCATGGTCGCCACCGACATTGCGGCGCGCGGTCTCGACGTGGAGAGCATCTCGCACGTCGTCAACTTCGACATGCCTGACACTGCTGACGCCTACATCCATCGCATCGGTCGCACGGGACGCGCGCAGCGCACAGGCGACGCGTTCACGCTCGTCACGCCTGAAGATAATGACTTGATCCGGACTCTCGAACGGATCATGGGCAAGCCGCTCGAGCGCAAGACCCTTCCAGATTTTGACTACTCGCCTCCCGCGCCGCCGAGATCTGGTCACGAAAGACATGAAGGGAATCGGCCGCCCCGCCCCGCCCCCACACCGACACGCCACGCCCGCAATCGCCTGGCGCCGAGAAGAAGGAAGTAAGTGGTAACCCGTCTCGTTGATAGGCGGGGTTGTTGTTCGGAAAGATATGAATCTTCTTTATGGAGCTGCAGGTATAGACTTGGAAAGCTCGCGCTAAGTCCAGTCGAAACGAAATGATAAAAAATCCCGATGAGATCTCATCGGGATTTTTGCATCTATAAACTTTATAGTTCACCCAGCATAACCTGATCCGTATCACGATCTATTTCCCAGGGATAGACAATGAACGCATCAGTGATCGCCGCATAATAATCAGGGCGGACGTGGCCGAACAAATTGCGATGTGGGTTGAAGTGCAGCACACAGGTTTCAGGGAAACCACCCGCCGCAGAGACTCGGCTCTTCACAGCCGTGATCGTGCGTCCCGAGCCCCAGACATCATCAACGATCAAAGTTGGGCGGCCGCGCAGTTTGTCCTCTGCGGGGAACTGGATGAACTCAGGCCACACCATGAGTTTTGCTTTTTCACTGGCCATTTGGGCCGGGAAGTCAACTGCGGCGGTGAGGATGTGCGTGATATCCATCGCGTCGGCGAGCATCCCACCCGGGACGATTCCACCGCGGGTGATCATGACCATCGCGGTGAACTCGCGTCTGAATTGAGGCAGGAGATGGTCAATGAGACGATCGACCTCCTCCCAGGTGATGATTTCGCGGCGGGGCTCAGAGGACATATTTAACCCAGGACAGCGGCTAACGGAGCCGGAGCTGCAATTTGAATGGGCTGGCCTGCGGTCTGCGCCTTTTCCACTTCGCGCGCCCAGAGATACAGGCAGGTATGATACGCAGTCGTTGTGTATGTGCCGGTGACACTGGCAACCATTGTGAATGTAAAGAAGATTAACATGCCAAGGCCAATTCCAAAGATCAACCCGAGCGCACCGCTGCCCAGGATGGCAATAATAACATAGCCGATACCAAAGCCCAACAGCGCGCCCGCTGCACCTAATACAAAACCGATCAATCCGGTGACTGCACGAACGCCCACTGTGCTGATACCCACCAGCAATAGATTATCCCTGACGATCTGTGCGACGCGTTTTGCGCCATCCACCAGACTGACATCCTCGATGACCATCGCGGGAAGGATCAGGTAGGAGACCTCAGTCCAAAGGACTTCAAGAAGACCTGTCGCACTACTCAACAGACTCGCTGCGAGCCCACCGCCCCTTTGCCTGTTTCGGTTTGCCGCGCTTTTCAGCATGTTGACAACGGTGGAGGCTGCCGCAAGCGCAGCCAGGTCGAAGAAGTCCCGGCGGACAATCGACCAGGCTGTCGTCATGCGACCGTTACCCTGCGTAAGATATTCGTAGATCAGATAAACGGTCATGCCTGAGAAAACATAAGACACAATGAAATTAGTGAAGACAAGCATCGCTCCAAAGACAAAGAGCAATGCGCGTCCAACCAGCGTGGAGGGGTCGAACAGGAATGCCACGATGAGAATTGGAATGATCCCAACCAGCGAGACAATCCCACCGACGATCAGCGCGTAGATCGATGGTTTGATCAAATCCTTGTCCTTGAATGCCATGCTCCAGGCTTGCTTCAGGAATGACCAACCCCGGGAAAAACTTTGCATAATGTATTCTCCTATGTTTTATTTCACACCTGCACTTGCAGGTGCACACTTGCCCCGGGCGCACACCTGCCCTGGCGGGCGGTGCCAGGGAGTGCCGGGGAGTGTTGCGAGGATCGTCGCGCTGAGCGGAGTGTAACGCAGACGAAGCGCAAGCGACGAAGCAACCCCAGCTTGGCAGGAGATTGCTTCGGGCGAGAAAAACACCCGCCCTCGCAATGACATTAGATCGAATTGATTATAGCAAACTTATCGGGTCTACTTCAACCCGCCAGTCTTTCAACCAGGTTCCTGCAGGGCGGTCACCTAAAATCAATGCCGGGTCGGCTCCGCGCAAAATGATCTGCCATCTATATAACCCTGCAATCTTCGCAAAGAAGCACGGAACAGGGCCGATAACAGTAATCAGTTTCCAGCGTTCGGCGGTTAGTAACTCTCCGAGTTTGCCTGCTAATTTGCGCGCTTCCTGTTCGGCAAAGATTGGGTCTTGATGACGGAACTCCAGCCTGACCAATCGCGAGAACGGCGGATATCCCAGTCGCTTGCGCTGTTCCAGCTCGTACTGATAAAAACCGTTGACATCATGCCGCGCGGCAGACTGGATGACCTGATTCCCGGGGTCAAAGGTTTGCAGGACGACTTTGCCGCCGCGTTCGCTTCGCCCGGCGCGGCCCGCAACTTGAGTTAGCACCTGGAAGACTCGTTCGCTCGCGAACGGATCAGGCAAATACAAGCTGACATCCGCAAGCACAATGCCGACCAGTGTCACGAGCGGGAGGTCCAGCCCCTTCGCGAGCATCTGCGTGCCGATCAACACATCGGCGCGATGATTCGCGAAGTGCGTCAGGATCATTTCATGTGAATCTTTCTGGCGCGTGGTATCCCAATCCCAACGCAAGGTGCGCGCCTTCGGAAACATTGTGTTCACTTCCGCTTCCACTTTCTCGCTTCCCAAACCGTATTCACGAATTTGCCTGCCGCCACACGCGGGACAACTCTTCGGCTTGCCGCGCTCGTATCCACATTGATGACATAGTAATCGCTCTTTATCTTCCAAATGCAACGTAAGCGGCGTATCGCAATTCGGGCAGCGCAGGACGTGTCCGCAATCGCGGCAAAAAATATAGGTCGCCGTGCCGCGCCGGTTCAGGAACAGGATCGCCTGCTCACCGCGCTGGAGCGTGGACTCGAGCTCCCCAAGCAGCAGCCGGCTGAAGATCCCGCGCCGACCGGCCTTCAATTCATCCCGCATATCAACGACATGAACTGGAGGCAATCCCGATTCGAAAATTCGATGCAGCAAATCCAATCGCTTTATCGGCCTCAGCCCCGCCCCCTCTCCCACTCGCGCTGAGCGGAGCGCTAGCGGAGACGAAGCGGGGAGACGGGAGTCTTCTGCCCGATACCGTTGTACTATGGAGGGAGTCGCGCTCCCAAGGATGCACACGGCCCCCGCCAGGCGCGCATATATTTGACTTGCAGTCACCGCGTGATAGAACGGCGGCTCGGATTGATAGTACGATGAGTCGTGGCATTCATCCGCAACGATCAAACCGATGTTCGGCAGAGGCGAGAACAGCGCACTGCGTGCTCCAATGATCACTTTCAATGAACCCGCCCGCGCCCGCCGCCAGGTGTCGTAGCGCTCCCCCTCCGACAACTTCGAATGGACCAATCCCACCTGTCCTGGAAAACGTGCGAGAAAGCGGCGGACAGTTTGCGGTGTGAGCGCGATTTCGGGAACCAGAATGATCGCCTGTTTTCCGCGCCTGATGACTTCCTCCGTTGCGCGCAAGTAAATTTCCGTCTTGCCTGAACCGGTCACGCCCTGCAATAAAAATGGCTTTACAGGTTCTCCTTTTGCAACATCATGAAAAGCTTCCTCTACTTCCTCCCATGCAGTTCCCTGCTCAACATTGAGTTCAACGACCTGTTTGCCTGGATATCCGTCTAGTTCCCTGCTTGCTTTCTCCAGGGGATCGCGAAATATCTCGCTCTCAAACAATCGGATCAAGCCGCGTTCTTCCAACTCCTGCAAATCGGCGAGATTGCATCCGCTTTCGGCATAGACCCACGAAACGTTGACCGCGTCCTTCACGCGCATCAAGAACTGCAAGGCTTTCTCGCGCCGCGTTTGCGTGGATTCGGTTTTTCCCAGATCATTCATTGCGGCTTCGGCAACCTCAGGTGAAACTGCCAGTTGTGCAGTCTTGATGTATTTCGTTCTCACGCGCGCAGGCGGCAACACGGACTGTGAAGCAAGCACTCCTCTCCGCACAAGATAGCCGGCGGTCTTGCGCCAGTCCACTTTGCGGAAATGAGTATCAATCTGGCGGCCGCGCAAAGGACCGCGCTCTTGAAGTAATTTGATTAATCGAAGTTCGATAGTGGACTTCTGGGGGATGTATTCTGTAATTCGTAATTGGTAAATGACATCCGCTTCCTGGCTTAGTCCCGTTGGCAGGAACAAACTGACGACAGATGCCAGGGGCGAAAGCGTGGATTCTCCCATCGCTTCTGCCAATACGATCTGGGCTTGAGTCATTACAGGCACAGGGTCGACGAGTTCGATGATCTCTTTGATTTCTGGAACCGACGGCTGGTCAATGAATCGGAAGACCACGCCTTGGACAGTCTGTTTGCCAAAGGGAACGATGACAAGGTGCCCGACTCCTACTTTCCCCAAAAGATTCCCAGGAACAGCATAATCAAAAATCCCCGAAACGGCAGGGACGTTGACGACGATTTGAACGAAGTCGGTCATTGGGATGATTGTATCTTGAAAATTCTTGGATGCAAGTCGGAACTAAAATGGGAT
>DATDRD010000304.1:0-7640 GCA_035291925.1 Anaerolineales bacterium | reverse complement strand
CCGACACAACAGGCTTGGTCGATTTGACCTGGGTGTACTTCGTTCCCATCAAGCGGAAGTCCGCGCCCGCCGCGTTGACCAATGAGGCCTTGTGCATCACATATTCATGCGGCACATCTGAGTAAGCAAAGATGACTTGTTCTACCCCATGTTTCTGGATAAGTTCGGTTAATTCCTCCTCGGCGTGGATGGGAATTCCGCCCGGGTACAGCGAACCAGCTAATTCGGGCGGATAGAGGCGTCCTTCAATATCCGGGATTTGGGTCGCCGTGAACGCGACCACTTCGTAGTCCTGATTCCCGCGGAAGAACGTGTTGAAGTTGTGAAAATCACGTCCCGCCGCGCCCATGATAAGAGTTTTGATCGGCATAGATTCTCCTTGGTTTGATATGTCATTGCGAGCGAGCGCTGGTCGAGTAGCGTTCGTTGCGTATCGAGACCCAGCGAGCGTGGCAATCTCCTGGTTGGAGGTGAATTGAGATTGCAAATAAAAGAAGCTAACCGTAAAGAGTGCGGTTAGCCTGAATTTCACATGACTTCCGGCGCTTGAATATCCAGTAAACGAAGTGCATTTGCAATGGTCTGCCTGGCGGCTGCAACGAGCCGTAGGCGCGCATTGCGTATCCCTTCGCTTTCTGTCTGCAAAACAGGCACGGCATGATAGAACGAATGGAATGCATTTGCCAGGTCATAAGCATAGCCTGCCATCACTAACGGACGATATTCGTTCGCGGCCTGCTGCACGGTTTGCGGAAAACCCGAGATGATCTCGATCAGTTGTACTTCGTGGCTGTCCAGCCCGTAATTGAAGCGACCTTCTTCTGGCACGTTACCAGCCTTTTTCAAAATGCTGTTAGCACGCACATGTGCGTTCTGTATATAGGGTCCTGTGCGCCCGTCAAAGCTCAATGCTTCGTTGATATCAAAGACGATATCCTTGTTGTTGTCCACTGAAAGCATGGAATACACGAGTGCGCCCAAGCCAATCTGTTCAGCGATCTTTACCCGTTCATTCTCGGGGACGTTTCCGCTTCTCTCTGATTCCACTGCCAGCACGCGTTTGATGGCTTCATCGTAAACTTCTTTGAACAATGCCACACGTCCACGCCGCGCGGACATGCTGCCCTCCGGCAATGTGACGTAGCCATAGGACAGATGATAGCACTTGGCGGCTTGCGGGAAGCCCCACAGCTCCAGGATTTTGAACACTTGCTGGAAATGCAGACTCTGGCGGAAGTCCACCACGTAGATGGAACGATCTACGTGATATTTTTCGAATTTTTGCTTTGCCAGCGCCAAATCGTTCGTGCTGTATAACGCCGTGCCATCACTGCGCAGGATCACCATCGTGCGATATTTCTCTTTGGTCGATCCCAGTTTCTCATCTATCTTTACAACAACCGGCCCGCCCTGCGGGCGTTCATCTTCAGCGATATCTTTGGCGATCAACTCGTCTACGATTTCCTTGCCCAGTTTGTTCGCTTCACTCTCGAAGAACCAGACATCCATTTTCACATCCAGCATATGCAGGATGTCTCGAAACTCCTCAAGGCTCCATTCGCGCGTGACATGCCACAGTTCGCGGACATACGCGTCGCCCGCATCCCATTTGCGGAGCATCTCACGGCGTTCGGCGTCATAGGCTTCGCGTTTTGCGGTTTCTTCCGCTGTTTCGTTTTCTTTCTTCTCCAACATGGCTGTCGCTTCAACATAGATCTTTAACAGCCACTGCCCGCGTTCGTGAATGCCCTTGGGTTCCTGTCCCCTGTAGAATTTATCGTAAGCCCATAAAACGGTGATAACACCCAGGCCCATATCGCCAGGATACGTGGCGCGGATGGTATCAAAGCCTGCAAACTCCACAAGCCTTGCAAGCGCTTCACCTAAAATTGTGGTGCGTGCATGCCCGATATGGAACGAGTGGTGTGTGTTCGGCTGGGCGTATTCGACCATGACCCGCTCATCCTTTGGCGCGCCCCGCCCAAAGTCTGCGGCCGATGCGAGCACTTCATCCACTACCCGCCGCGCGTATTCCGATGTCACAAAATAAAGATTTAGATAACCTTTGACTGCTTTAACGCGGCTGATCCCCTCCACATCACTAACCTGATCCCTGACCTGCTCGGCGATTTCCCGGGCGCGTTGGGGCACCGGAATTTTTTTCCCTTTGCCTGCCCGCGCTTCATCCGCCGCGGTCTGGAAGAACGATGTTGACATGCCCCATTCTCCAGAGAAGGGGATGGATGTCCATTTCAGTGCCGCGAGCGAAATGTCATTGGCGGCACAATAGGCTTTTATTTTATCTTCGATGATCTGCTGGATGTCGTTGAACATTTCGAAAATTATATCAGGGAACAAAAACGGGAGCCTTGCGACTCCCGTTTGATCACAGATGCTGAATCACTTCTTCTCGGTTTTTTTCGCGGTCGTCTTTTTCGCTGCCGCCTTGTTCTCTTCTGGTGCTTCGTCTTTCGCAGGTGTATTGCCAAGGGCAGCAAGACGTTTCATCAGGCGTCCCTTGCGGCGCGCGGCGTTGTTCTTGTGAATAATGCCTTTTTCAGCGGCTTTGTCCAGTGCGCTGATCGCCTTCAAGACAGCTTCTTTCGTTTCCGGTGCATTTTCCTCAAAAGCCGCGCGAGCCTGGTTCACGGCCGAGCGCGCCGAGCCGCGCAGATTGCGATTGCGCAGGCGGCGGTTCTCGTTCTGACGGTTTCGTTTGATTTGAGACTTGATATTAGCCAAGGGTCTTCCTCCAGAAATTTCTTGCCTTTCGTTTGTGATGGCGATGTATTTTACATGAGGGCCATTGATTTGTCCAGCGATTTTACGGCCTCGCTGATACCACCACAAAGTAACCACCAAGCATGCTCTCCTCGGATGACACGTACGCAACGCCGAAAACAGTGGTGCCCGCGTTGAGGAGATCTGCCCGGCTGGCTGAATCGCTCATCCACCAGTCGATTGCAGATTGCGGATTACCCGCATTAACAGGAGATGCATAAAGGTCTTCAACAACAAGGGATGCAGTAAACCCCTGTGCTGCCACGCGAGACTCGGGCGTCGACCCGTCTGACCCTTCGTGACCCAGATAGTTGTTGCAGAGCATGTCCATGGCATGCGCCTTTGCAGCCGCGGCCAACTGTGCGTTCACACTTAGCGTTGACAGATTATTGCTGGTGCGCTCAGCATTGATAAGCGTTTGCAGTTGAGTCACAAAAGACGTATTTTCCTCAAAATCGCAGGCGGCAGCCGGTGTGCTTCCTGAGCCGCCAGCGACTTTTGTGGCTGTAGGCTGGCCTGCCACGGTGGGTGTAACCGGCGTGGACGTGGAAGGAAGCGTCGCGGTTGCCGTCACCAGGTTTACAGGGATCTGCAAGACCTGTCCGACCTGAAGCGCGTTGGCATCCTCTATATTGTTTTCGTCAATAATGCTCTGTTCGAGGCTGTTAAATTTTGCCGCGATACCGGCAAGTGTATCGCCCGGCAGTACTCTATATTCGATCTTTTTGCCGCGCGGCAAATTGGGTGGGATCGGTGTGGATGTTGCGCGCGTAGTCCCGGGAACGGGAATGAGAATTGTTTGTCCCACGAATATAACACCGCCGCTATCCCGAACAGCGGGGTTGAGGTCATAGATGAGCAGAACGCCATCATCGCCTAGATTAAATTTTTCCGCTATATTTTGGAGCAAATCGCCCTCTTGAATTGTATATGGGAACGGTTCGGAAGGCGTAGGAGTGATTGTTTCGGTCCCCGTAGGGGTGATTGTCGGCGTCTCACTGGGAAGTGGAGTATTCGTTGGGGTAAAAGTCATGGTGGCGGTGGGAGTGTCGGTCGCGAAGAGTCCGCCAAGCGGCTGGTTCGGTCTTGTCAGCCAGACAAAAAGCAGAATGACCCCGAGAATAACCAGCGCGATAGCTCCGTACATAAGCAACGGCCCTCTTTGAAGACGGCGTTTTCGATAGGAATTGATGAGGTCCGATGATTTTGGTGGGTTTCGATTCAGCATTTTATTGTCCTTTTACGCAAAGGCACACCAGAAAGCGATTTTTCTCCCGGCATGGCGAAATAATTCTACCTGAATTTATTGTTTTGGGAAAATCAAAACATTTTACTGTAGGGGCAGGTCTTGAACAAGCCGATCTCGTTTTTCGATAAAGCAGACCCGCCCTACTTCATGCGCGTTTTCAGAAACTGCCCCGTATAGGATTTCCTGATCTTCATCACCTGCTCAGGCGTCCCCTCTGCAACCAGTTCGCCGCCTCCATCGCCGCCTTCAGGGCCCAGATCGATCAACCAGTCTGCAATTTTTATGATATCAAGGTTGTGTTCAATGATCAAAACAGAGTTGCCGGTGTCCACAAGCCTTTGCAGTACCTCGATCAGTTTATGCACATCCGCCGCGTGCAGGCCCACGGACGGTTCATCCAGCACATAAAGCGTCCGCCCAGTGGCGCGGCGCGACAACTCCTTGGATAATTTCACACGTTGGGCTTCACCGCCTGAGAGCGTCGTGGCAGGCTGGCCGATGCGGATATATCCAAGCCCCACCTCCTGCAACAACTTTAACTTATTCTGCATTGGCGGGTAGTTCTTGAACTCCTCGAGCGCGTGATCCACCGTCATATCCAGCACGTCGGAAATGGAATTCTTGTCTCTGAACAATACCTGCAAGGTCTCGCGGTTGAACCGCTTGCCGTGGCACACATCGCAGGGCACATACACATCGGGCAGGAACTGCATCTCGATTCGCAATTCACCCTGTCCCTGGCAGGCTTCACAGCGTCCGCCATGCACGTTGAAAGAAAAACGCCCGGGTTTGTAGCCGCGCACTTTACTCTCAGGCAGCTCCGCATACAACTTGCGGATCTCGTCGAACAGGCTGGTGTACGTTCCGGGGTTCGAGCGCGGCGTACGTCCAATCGGTGACTGGTCAATATTGATGATCTTATCGAGATGTTCGATGCCCTCGATTTTTTCGTGCTCTCCCGCCGACGTCCGTGCTCCCATCAATTTCGCGGCGAGCGCGTTGTACAAAATGTCACTCATCAACGTGGACTTGCCCGAGCCGCTCACACCGGTAATGCATACCAACTTTCCCAGGGGAATTGAAATATCTATGCTTTTAAGATTGTTGGCGCGTGCCCCGATAATCCTGAGGGTCTTACCGTTCCCCTCCCGCCTCTTCTCCGGGATTTCAATCTGTTTGCGCCCAGAAAGATATGCGCCTGTCAATGACTTTGGGTGCGCCAGAATCTGCTTCGGCGTTCCCTCTGCGATGACGCGACCTCCGTGCTCGCCTGCGGCAGGGCCCAGGTCAATGATCCAGTCCGCTTCGCGAATGGTTTCATCGTCATGTTCGACAACCAGTACCGTGTTGCCCAGATCCCGCAATCCCTTAAGCGTATCCAATAATCGCTTATTGTCGCGGGCGTGCAAGCCAATGGACGGTTCATCCAGTACGTACAACACGCCGACCAGCCGTGAGCCGACCTGTGTGGCAAGTCGGATGCGTTGTGCTTCGCCGCCTGATAAAGTCGTTGCAGAACGATTAAGCGTTAAGTAATCCAGGCCGACGTTCACAAGGAAAGTGAGGCGTTCGTGGATTTCCTTCAAGACACGCTCGGCAATCGTCCTTTGCTTCGGTGTAAGCGGCGAATTTTTGCCCGAGACCTTCTTTACCCATTCCAGTGTCTTCAGCACGGGCCACGATGTGGCTGTGATGATATTGATGTCGTCCACGGTCACAGCCAGCGCGGCGGGATTGAGTCTTTTTCCCTTGCAGGTGGGACAGGGACGGTCAGACATGAACTCCGAGATCTTCTCGCGAATATACTCGGAGTTGGTCTCACGATAGCGTCGCTCCAGATTTGTGATCACACCTTCGAACGCGCGCGAGAATCTAAACTCGTTTCCGTTTGAGTTTCTATACGTCATCTGGATTTGCTTTTCACCCGTGCCATATAAAACGATATCGAGTTGTTCTTTTGTCAGTTCATTTACCGGCGCGTCCAGGTTGATCCTGTAAGCTTTTGCGGCAGCTTGAAGTCCCTGCCAGTAGTAGCCGCCCTCCTCTTTCGGCCCACTCCACTCCATGCTGGCGATGGCTCCCTCGTTCAAGGACCGCTCAAAGTCCGGGATGATGCGCTCAGGGTCTATCTCCAGTTTCGAGCCGAGTCCCTGACAATCCGGGCATGCGCCCTGGGGGGTGTTGAAGGAGAAGGTGCGCGGCTCCACCTCTGAAATGCTGACCCCATGCTCAGGACAGGCAAGATGTTCCGAAAAATGAATGTCTTCCTTTTGATCAACCAGATTGACGGATACATAGCCTTCACCAAACTTCAGTGCAGTTTCAACCGAGTCGGTCAGGCGGGTGAGAGCGGCTTTCTGATCTTCCTTATCACCATTTTGTGAAATAACGAGACGATCCACCACGGCTTCGATGGTGTGCTGCTTATAACGGTCCAGGTTGATTTCGTCGTCGAGGCTATGAACAGTGCCATCCACGCGGGCACGCGTGAAGCCAGCCTTGCGGATCTCCTCAAAGACTGCCTGATACGTCCCCTTGCGTGCCCGCACCAGCGGAGAGAGGATGAGCACTCGTGTGGCATCGGGCAGCTTCTCGATCTTGTCCACGATCTCCTGGGCGGACTGTTTGACTACTTCGCGTCCACAAATCGGACAGTGCGGAATGCCGGCGCGCGCGAACAAAAGCCTCATATAGTCGTAGACTTCGGTAACGGTGCCCACCGTCGAACGGGGATTATGCGATGTGGATTTCTGGTCAATGGATACGGCGGGGGAGAGCCCATCGATGTAGTCCACGTCGGGCTTGTCCATCTGCCCGATGAACTGGCGCGCGTAGGCGGAAAGCGATTCCACGTAACGCCGCTGGCCTTCCGCGAAAATCGTGTCGAACGCCAGCGACGATTTGCCCGAACCGGATAGGCCCGTGATCACAACGAACTTATTACGCGGGATCTCGACGGTGATGTTCTTCAAGTTGTGCACGCGTGCACCAACCACGCGAATAGTATCGGATGACATGTTTCTCCTCAGAACGCCAATTATAGCACATCTGTTTCATTTATCGTTTGTTTGATGCAGCCATTCGATGAAACAGTAATCTTTTATTATACCGAGAGTTATCGGGAACAAGTTTTAGTGAATTGCATCACGGTAATTGTTACTATGGGAAGTAACGTTGCATCAGGAAAAATGTTACTTTCCGATAGGCGAAGAAGCCTATCGGAGGAGTATTGGGAGATTATGGACGCAGCTGTTCCAAACGGTTGCAACCATTTTTACCCGAAGCCATAGGAGCTCACTTTTACGCGTTCTCGCCCATGCAAGAAAAATGATCAGGCGCATGTCGAACAGAAGAATTGGTTCGTCGCGCAACGGATCGACAATCAGACCATCAAACGGTATGATACAGCCAAAACACCTTGCCAGCGTGTACTCGAACGCAAAGATATTTCTTTGGAAGCCAAAGCACGGCTCATAAACTTGTATCTCCAACTCAATCCTGCTGAACTTCGTCGCTCGATTGATAAAAAAACTGCCAAGCTTTGGAAAATTTCTCGGTAACATTCTCTTTTGATGCAACGTTACCACCAAAGTAACATTTTATCTTGATG
>DATDRD010000303.1:0-5027 GCA_035291925.1 Anaerolineales bacterium | reverse complement strand
GAGGCAGGGCGAAATCGAGCGACCATGACTCAGGGATGGCAGTGCCAAGAAAGATTCCCAGCCCAGTGCTGATCTGCCAGTTCGTCCAAAGTGCAAGACCCGCGCCGAGCAGGAACCAGTGACCCGAGGGAGTTTTACCTTCTTTCTCATAATGGATCGCAGTCGGGGCATAGGCCTCGTCTGTGAGGAGATAACCCAGGAGCACTTTCCAGCGCGTCGAAACGGAAGCAAGATACGGGGCGAGCGACGCCGAATAAAGCATGTGCCGCAGGTTGACGACCGCGATGGTCAACACCATCACAAGTCCGGGAGCCGATTCATGCACGAGTTGAGTTGTAACAAATTGTGCCGATCCCGCGAACACGATGGACGACATCATTTGCGCGGCGGAGGCGGACAAACCGGCATTAAGGGCCAGGGCGCCGTAGATCATGCCGAATGGAAAAACGCCGATCAGCAGCGGGATCTCGGCTCGAGCACCCGCCCAGAAATTTTTGCTTTGTTCGCTCATTGATTACCTAACGTGGAAGTGGGATACCTGCATGATCTTCGAGAATGATATTGAGATACAGATCATGGATCGTGGATTCTAATACACGCTTGATGCGAATACGTTCCTTGATGGGATGATTATAAGGATTATACGAGATCGGCTTACCAACCTTTATTTTGCGCGCGATGGGATGCACTGCCAGCGGATAAAAACGCAGTATGTTTTCCGTTTTCTCGTAATACATTTCCCCCAGGCGTGTAAACCCTTTTTGAAAGGGTGTCATCCTGAACAGTTCGTTCATTTTTTGCTTTGGGTCTTCAGGAAAGATGAGAATGCTTTTGCCCTGAACAAGCCTATCCACACTTATATGATAAGTCTCACGTAATCTTTCGCCTTGCCACACAGGGATACACTCCACCGCGCGCAATAATCGGACAGATGCCTGTGAGATCAATCTGGAAACCGTCATGCTTAATGAGAGCGGAACATGCAATTGCGGTTCGACAAAATCCTTTCGGAGATATTCTGCGGCTTGGCTCCAATCCACCATATCGCTGATCACCCAGGGATATACGCGCACAGGCAGAGCAGAAGTGACTCCGATCGGTCCCAACGCGGTGGCATGGTTTGAGACGAAGACCACAGGGTATTCTTCAGGCAGATTTTCACGATTCAACAACTCCCCACCCCAGACCAGCCAATCCAATGCACGTGCGAGAAACCAGTAAAGAGCATCGCCTTTCATTTTGAATCCTGTCCTTATGGATTCAACCCCCACTTGAGATAATCGTTGCCGCGGCGCGCTGGCCGCTTTCCAGCGCGCCTTCCATGAAGCCCTGGATCGCGGTCGCGTGTTCCCCTGCAAAGAACAAACGGCCCGCCGGTTCAGACAGCGTACGCCAGTGATCAGTCACTTCACCGGGAGCAAGCGCCATATATGAACCGCGCGTGTAAAGTTCATTGGGCCACGCAACCGTTGCAGTATGTTCGATCAACTCAGAGGAACCGGGGAATACTTTTTCTGCTTCTGCAACAGCCACTCGAATCCGCTCTTCATCAGACAAGGCGGCGAGTCTCTCGCCCGGTCCTCCCCCCGTGTATGCCATGAGGATGCCATGTTCGTTTTCCAGGTGACTCGTGTCGTGCCAGGTGTAGACGATGGGCGCATCGGTTGCGAGCCGCCCGTTCCAGCCCCGCTCATTCCAAAAGCGTTTGCGATATTCGATCATTACCTTGGTCACTGCACCATACGAGACTTCGTCCACCATCCGTTGGTGCGCCGATGGCAAAGGAGGATCAAACTTGATCAGTCGTGCGGTTGGCAACGGAACCGCGAGAATGGCAAATGCGAAGGAAATTGTCCGGTAGGAATTGCCTGTCTTATGAGCAACGATCACTCCATCGTCCATGGCGCTGATGGATGTCACAACCGCGTTCAAGCGCACGTCAGGCAGCGCGTCCGCAAGCGCGCGCGGGATCAGATCATTTCCGCCGATCACACGCCAATTGGGTTGTCTCTCCAGCGTGCCGTAATACATCGCCGCGTTGCGCGCAAGATCGAGCAGGGAAAAGCACTCCGGTTCGGTTGTGTATTCAGAGCGGATGTGCTGGATGAAATAATTCTTGGCAAGCGGATGCGCATCCAGCGCCTCGAGCCAATCTGCAGCGGATTGCTCATCGAGATGCCTCGCTTCACGCGCCGCCTGAGGCTGGTCCGGGTTTGGGACATGTTTCCCCAGTTCAGCGACCGCGCGCCAAATCTTTTCGATCTCGGAGTGCAGATCCATCCCCCAGATCTTTACATCGGACATCGGCCCGGATTTCCCTTCGAAAGAACCCCAATCACCCTCCTGCCCCTGCCAGCTTCCCACGCGTCCCAGCTTCAAATCGAATTGCTTCGCGAGAGCAAGCATGCGGATGTGGTTATCTTCGATGAATTCTCCACCCGCCTCCGCCACCAGTCCATTCGAAAAACTGCGCACGCTATACACGCGCCCACCGACGCGCTCACGCGCTTCGAGCACTGTAACGTTCCAGCCTGCACGCTGCAAATCATACGCGGCAGAAAGCCCCGCCAGCCCCGCACCAATGACCGTTACTGTTTTGGCGTTCGTTGAAGTCATCATTTATCCCAAACCCAGACTAATTTACATAAGTCAGCCAGTTTTCGTATCTGCCGAGCTTTCCGCGGACCGCATCGTGATAGACATTTTGAATGGCGCGCGTGACAGGGCCCGTTTCCCTGTTGCCGATCCGGCGGAAATCGATCTCGCTCAAACCAATCACCTCCGCGGCGGTGCCACAGACAAACACCTCGTCGGCGGTATAGAGCTGGTCACGCGAGACCGGTTGTTCAATGACCTCATACCCCAGGTGATCCGCAATTGTGAAAAGCGTATGACGTGTAATGCCTTCCAGCAGCGGCGCGGTGGAGGGCGTTATGATCTTGCCTCTTCGTACGAGGAAGAGATTTTCACCCGTACACTCAGCCACATATCCCTGCGGGTCGAGCATGATCGCCTCCTCGAAACCCAGCCGGACCGATTCCGTCTTTGCCAGGATGCTGTTGACATAATTCCCGGAAATCTTGGCCTTGGTCATCATGACATTTGGATGATGGCGCGTAAAGGAAGAGATGTTTGCGCGAATCTCTTTTGTGAGGGCTTCTTCCCCAAGACAATTTTTCCATTCCCAGACCGCGATGGCAAGGCTGGCTCCTCCCGCATCCACGTTCAAGGTCCACGCGCCCGCGGTCAGGTAAATTAACGGGCGGATATAACACTCAGCAAAGCCATTCGCCTTGACGGTGTCCTTGATGGCTTCCTCAATACCTTCCGGAGAGAACGATAAATTGCGAAAACCAAAAATCTCAGCTGATTCGATCAGGCGCTCCGCATGTTCATGTAAACGAAAGATCGCAGGTCCCTGATCCGTTTGATAGGCGCGGATGCCTTCAAAGACAGCCGCGCCATAGTGCAGGGCGCCGGTCAGAAAATGCACGGTCGCCGTCTCGTATTCGACCAGTTCGCCGTCCATCCAGATGAACTTCGATTCCATAGCCATAAGATATTCTCCTTGGCGTATTAGACCCTAAAGGCGTCGCCGTGGCGACATTTCCTTCGATTGACTTATGGCTTCGATTTGGGCAGATTTTTCAGCCGGGATCGTTCACCATTCAGGGCAAAAAACCTTTAGGGTCTGGTATCTTAGAACCGCGAGACAACCTGCATGCAGTGATTATATCCATTCACTGGAGATTGGATAAAGAGCGCCTGAATAACAAGACAGGCCTTCTTAAATTCCACAGAGTATCTTTCAACCCCGCTCCCAGCGCCATCCTCGCGCAGCATCCCCGTGGGACGGCGCTGTCATTTATCCGTAATCGCCGCCGAGGCTTGTACTGCGACCAAAGGGAGTGTCGACGTGACGGCGGCTTGAGCAATCAATCTACTGACTCCTCCGCAAGAACTCTCTGATCGAAATGGATGCTGCCGCGCTTCGCCTACCGCCGATGCGACCTGTTTGGTGCTGCCATGTCTCACATCCCCGGCGATGAAGATACCCGGAATGCTGCTTTCAAACGGAAGCGGCTCCATGCCCATGATCCCCTTTCCATGCGCAATGTCATGACCTGTCAATACAAAACCATATTGATCCAGTTCCGCGCGACCGATCAGGAAGGCTGTATTGGGCAACTGGCCGATGATGATCAGGTCATAATACGTCTTTTTGGCTTCGGTGACCAATCCGAGCTTCCCGGCCAGTTCGGCATTCGAGGGCTCGACGAGAAAGGAATCATCTTCGAACACAATCGTTGGGATAATTCGTTTGCCATCGTTCTTTTGCAGAACATACGCCTAGCCCTCTTTATCCTGTTCGATATCCACCCAGCGGTAGGGAATAGACTGTTCGCCGAGAAATCTCTTCGCACGGCGGCAATCCGGGCGCCAGTACGCGCCATAGACAGTAACTTTTGATGCAACCATTTGATCCTCTCCTGTAATTTCATTCCTGCCTGGTTATTGACGACGCGATATGAGGTTTTAATTCCCCCGCGCAGAGTTAATTTATTACGGAAGTCTTAGGGCAGCGGATGCCGCAGGAATGAAACGATCATGGCAACAATGATCATGAGCGCGCCGAAAGCCGTAAAGAAGACACTGATCTCGATGGTCTCGCGGGTGGTAATGAGATACGTAGGAAGATTCCTGAATACATCCTGGAGTTCACCCGCACTGGTGGCGGCGTAATAGGCACCACCCGTCAAATCCGCGATCTGTTTCAATGTCACTTCGTCTATATCTCTGCGGAAACCTCCGCCTCCCCCACCGAACTGGCCAAACCCCCCACCAAATGGATCCTCGCTCTGGAACGGATTGCCGCAATCCATCACGGAATTATTATTGGTTGTACCAAAACCAATGGTATAAACCCGGACTCCGCGTTCAACAGCCTGTCCTGCGGCAACCAGTGGATAAGGCCCCGCGTTGCTTGCCCCGTCTGTGAGAAGGACAATGATATGGGGCACAAACCC
>DATDRD010000302.1:0-3300 GCA_035291925.1 Anaerolineales bacterium | reverse complement strand
GTTACTGTGCTATACTCTTATCAAGGATATTCAGGAAAACAGATGAATGAGATAACACTGGTCATCGCAGATGATCATCCTCTTTTTCGTCAGGGGGTGGTGGACACCCTATCATTTGAGAAGGATTTTCGGATCATTGCTCAAGCCGCCGATGGGGACGAAGCGATTGAACTAATCCGCTCGCTTAAACCAAAAGTAGCGATTCTCGATGTCAATATGCCGGGATTGAATGGTCAGCAGGTCACCCATCAGGTCACTTCTGAACATCTGCCAACGCGCGTGGTTCTCCTTACAGGTTATGATGATATTGAACAGGCCATCCATGCCATACTGGCTGGGGCTGTCGGATATTGTGCGAAGGAAATAGAACCTGAGGCGCTTGCTCGCACCGTGCGCGCTGTCGCGGATGGGCAATACGCGGTTGCAGGCCATATCTTCACCCGCCGCGAACTGGATCACTGGATTGACGAGCAAATGGAAGGCGCCCGGAGATCCTATAGTGAGCCAGGTTCCCCCTTCCACCCTTTGTCAGATCGGGAGATGGAAGTGTTATCCTGCGTTGTGCGCGGCATGAGCAATAAGGAGATCGCAAGTCTGTTGGGTATTAGCCATCAGACAGTGAAAAACCATGTAACCTCCATTCTGCGAAAGTTCGGGGTTGAAGACCGGACTCAGGCAGTTGTGTATGCTTTAAAGCGAGGCTGGGTAAAATTGCAGGATACTCAAGTCAAAAACCAGGAGTAATGTTTTATGGCAATCGATACGAATACATTCGCATCTAGTGGATTGGATTTACAGGCAGAATTGGAGGAAACTGTAAAGACATTACGTGAGATCACGTTGATGATTGAGCAAAGTCAGGGGGAAGTTTCAAAGCTTTCCCAGCGCAATGCCGCCATTACTACGCATCTTCAACAAGTGCAAAATCAGCTTGATAGAATGCCGGCGCAGGAAATTCGAAATGCCTATGATTCTGCCCTGGATGCCCAGCAGCGACTATTCGTCATGCGGGGACAACTTGAGAAATTGCAAAGCGAAAAGGCTCATCTTGACCGCTTCAAATCGACTCTTGAACGTGCTCGTGCCACGTCTGCGGGGAGCCTGGCTTCAGCAGCTGCCGGCGGAGCGAAAAACCCGTTGGCAAGTGTTGAAATGCTGGTCAATGCCCAGGAAACCGAACGTCAACGCCTCTCCCGTCAGATGCACGATGGACCGGCCCAGGCCTTATCTAACTTCATCCTTCAAACAGAAATCGCGATGAGATTATTGGATGTAGACTCTGGGCAGGCGCGCGATGAATTGAACAATCTGAAAACATCTGCCATGGGCACGTTCCAAAAAGTGCGGAATTTTATATTCGAATTACGCCCGATGATGCTGGATGATCTGGGTCTGGTGCCAACCGTCCGCCGCTATTCGGACGCGTTTAAGGAGCAAACAAGCCTTGATGTAACTGTAACAGTTACGGGGAATGAGCGTCGTCTGGAGCCTTACCTGGAAGTAATGCTATTTCGAGCCATTCAGGAAGTCCTCGGGAACGCTGCTCGTCACAGTCAGGCAACACTGGTCAAAGTTGCGTTGGATATGGGGGAAGATCGTGTGCGAGTCAGTATCGACGATAACGGCAAGGGCTTCGACTCCGAATCAGTTCTACTGGGAAACAGCCTGGGGCTCAAATTGATCCAGGAGCGGGCTGAAATGCTTGGAGGGAATCTTGAGGTGGATAGCGCGATGGGAAAGGGCTCTCGGATTTCATTTGCGGTACCTGCTCGATCGTGAGTACATCATCTACAAATTCGTCAGGGCTGCATAACAGGATTGTTAAGTGAAAAAACTCATTTTGTCTAGCGTTCCTTCATGTTGTGATTAAATTGAGAGCAAATCGGCGATACGTTCAGCGCCATCGCCAATTCCCTGCCGTAATCTCGGCCCATACGTAAGGTACAGGGGGCTCTGTCTTCGGGCAGAGCCTTACTTTTTAACCAATTTAATATTATCGATTTTGATTTATACTGTATAATATTTGAGTAGAAGCACCTGCCGGGTAGCCAGGCAGAAAAGTCTAGAGAGGAGACATACACTATGCGTCGCGGACGAATTCTCATATTCCTTGTGCTGATTGTTGTGGTTGGCTTGGCTTTGTTAGCATATGCGCTAATCCAGTTTCGTGGGCAGCCTGTTCAGCAAACTGAAGCAGCACTTGTTGAAATCTATTATGCTGCACAAAACATTCCTCAGGGAACGACTATTACGCAGGAAATGCTTGGAAAGCTTGCGATTCCACCTGAAAATGTTGCTGAGGTGGAGTTCACTGTCGGTGAAGAAAACAATTTAGTTGGCCAGACTGCTCGCTTTACTTTGGAGCAAGGTGTCATCATTACATCTGCAATGGTAGGCTCAGGCCCTGTCGAGATTTCAGGCCCGGCCTGGGCTGTTCAGATTCCATCGGGCATGGTTGCTGCAGCAATCCCGACAAACCGTCTGGCAACAGTAGCCTACGGTGTTAATGATGGGGCGCACGTGAATGTAAACGCCTGTATGCTTTTCGTTGACGTGGATCCATCATTCCAATCCATACTCCCAAATTTCACAGCTGTGGTGACTGGTACTGGCTTCCAGCCGGAACAATTGCCTGTGCTTTCGGCGGCAGTAACCGGTGGCGGAGAAGCTGCCAGACAAGGACGAGTGGAGCTCGATCCCACGCTTCAACAACCGTTTTACGCTGTGCCTTCTGAACCACAAAGACCGCGACTCGTCTGCCAAATGATTTTGCAGGATGTCGTTGTTATGAAGTTGGGCAATTTTGCACTACAGGCCCCTTCAGCGGACCCCAACGCCACACCTTCACCCACACAGGCCCAGCAACAAGCCGCGCCTGACATCGTTACGTTGATGGTCAATCCACAGGATTCGATCTCTCTAAATTACTTCATTTACAGTGGCACGGTACTGACCATGACTCTTCGCAATCCGAACGATACTTCGCGATTTGCAGCGGAATCAGCCACCTTGACGAGCCTGTTAACGCAATACAATATCTCTCTCCCCTCGAAGCTGCCTTATGCAATGCAACCTAGAATTGATCAGTTGGTACCGCCCGGTTTACCAAACGATCTTGTTACCGTTCAGCCTGCGCAATAGAAACTTTAGTTGAGGTGAATACAGATTATGCCTTCGGGTGACAAAATCCGTGTCTTGATTGTTGATGATGTTTCTGAAACAAGGGAAAATGTCAGGAAATTGCTTCAGTTTGAATCTGATGTAGATGTAGTAGGGGTAGCGCGTACGGGAAAAGAAGCC
>DATDRD010000301.1:0-3279 GCA_035291925.1 Anaerolineales bacterium | reverse complement strand
CCTGCGCGGCATGCTCATTGACCGCCAGCCGCGCGCCTTGCTGGCAAACGTCGAAGGCGCGCAAATTGTGGAGCTACCCCACGCGGAGGAATGCTGCGGATTTGGCGGCATCTTCTCGATCGAGCACCCCGAACTCTCCGCGGAATGGCTGAAGAGAAAGATCGGCAATCTTGAAACAACCCAATCCCCCACATTGGTCGTGACCGAATCAGGCTGTCTCATGCACATTGCGGGCGGGTTGCATCGGCAGAAGAGAAAACAAAGAGTGATTCACCTAGCGGAAGTACTAAATCACCACTAGACACCGGAGGGAAGGATGTTCACAAAATCGGCAAAATACTACGACGCGATCTATGCAGCAATGGATAAGGATTATTCGGCAGAAGCGAACAAAGCGCATCAGTTCATTCAAAAGCATAAGCGTTCTGAGGGGAACACATTGCTCGATATAGCCTGTGGAACAGGTACGCATGCCGAGTATTTCAGCAGGTATTACAAAGTCGATGGACTGGACGTTGACTCAAACATGCTGGAAGTTGCGCGCAGCAAGCATCCCAATCTTCGATTTCACCAAGGCGATATGACGAGCTTTCAATTGGGCCGTCAGTTTGATGTGGTTGTCAGCCTATTCAGTTCCATCGGTTACGCTAAAACGAAATCCCGCCTGCAAAAGGCAATCAGAAACATGAATCGACATCTGCTGCCGGGTGGTGTTCTATTGGTCGAGCCGTGGTTTACGCCGGAACAATGGAAGCCGGGAGGCGTTTTTACCATTCACGTGGATAAGCCCGATCTGAGGATTGTGCGCATGAGCCATAGCGGGCAAAGGGGCAAAATATCCCTGCTTGAATTTCAATACCTGGTCGGCACATCAGAAGGAATTGAACACTATACCGAAATCCACGAGTTGGGTCTGTTCACTCGTAAAGACTATATGGATGCATTCAAAGCTGCAGACTTGACTGTCACTCATGACTCAAAAGGATTGGATGGCCGCGGGCTTTATATCGGCAGGAAATCGACTGAATAATCAATGAGCACAACAGCATTTAGAGAGCGCATCCGCACATCACTCGCCAACGAAACATTGCAGATCGCGCTGGATGCCAATGCCGAACGCCGGGTAATGGGGCGCGTCACCGCTTTCGCATCCCTGCCCGATTGGCGCGAAAGACGTCAACAAGCCCATGCCGTCCGTGCGGAGGTGATCGAGCATCTCGAAGAATATCTCGAACAATTCATCAGCAGGGCAGAAGAAAACGGGATCATCGTCCATCGCGCACAAGACGCGGCAGAGGCGATAAGAATCGTTTTGGAAATCACCAAAAATTCACCACAGAGACACGGAGAACACAGAGAAGTGCAAAAAGAAATCCGTGTCAATCCGCGTTCATCTGTGGCAAATATTCTCGTCGCCAAATCCAAATCCATGGTTTCGGAGGAGATCAACCTCAACCACGCACTTGAAGCAGAGGGTATCCGTATCATTGAGACCGATCTCGGCGAATACATCGTACAACTCCGCCACGAACGACCCTCGCACATCATCACACCTGCTGTGCATTTGCGCCGCAATGACGTAGGTCAACTCTTCCATGAAAAACTTGGCATACCATACACGGAAGATATCCCCACGCTCACAAACACCGCCCGCAGAGTATTACGCGACGTCTTCCTCACGGCGGATGTCGGCATCAGTGGCATAAACTTTGGCGTCGCCGAAACAGGCACCTTATGCATTGTTACCAATGAAGGCAACGGGCGCATGGTGACGACCCTGCCACCGGTTCATATCGCGCTCATGGGCATGGAACGACTCGTCCGCAATCTTGACGACCTTGCGCTTATGCTCTCGCTACTGCCTCGCTCGGCAACGGGACAAAAGCTCAGCGTGTACACCCAATTGATCCATTCGCCCTCCCCTCCTTCGTCCACGCCCAGGATGAATCAACAACGCCATCTCATCATCCTCGATAACGGACGTACACGGCTCCGCAATTCTCCTCTCAAGGAATCCCTTTACTGCATCCGCTGCGGCGCGTGCCTTAATGCCTGTCCCGTTTTTCGTGAACTTGGTGGTCACGCATATAACAGTGTCTATCCCGGCCCCATCGGCTCGGTCATTTCGGCGGGGTTCTTCGGCTCAGATTTCATTCCCCTTGCCCAGGCGTCATCACTGTGCGGCGCATGTAAAGATGCATGTCCCGTTGATATTGATTTGCCGAAGTTATTGACGCGCGTAAGAGCGGGTCAGACACCGAGAACCAGTGATCAGTTATTAGTAACCAGTGGTGGATTGTCTATGCTTAGCAAATTTTTCCTGCAGATGTACAGCCGCCTCGCGCGCAGCCCGCGCCTGTTCGCCATTTCGCAGAGACTGGCGTCGCTGGGAACACATCTCGTTTCCCCATTCAGTAATTGGATTCGCCCCCCCGCGTTGACAGGCTGGGGCTATAGCAAGGATCTGCCGAGATTCGCGGCGAAGCCTTTCCACGCGCGTTTTAAGCACACACCTGCCCTCCCGCTCCGCTACGCTCCGGGGACTGTAGTGGCGGGCGGTGCCAGAGGAGACGCGGAGAGCACGGAGAAATCTGAACGGAAAGAAACTATTGACCCAAATCGTGCCGAACCAATTCCAGATTTACCGATTCCCAATTCCAAAATTGAACAATTCACAGATGAACTTACCAAAGTAAGTGGAAACATTATTCACACAAACGAAAATGATCTAACCAATAAAGTCATTGAATTCCTAAAAGCGCGTGATATCCAGCACATCCATCTTGAGCCGGAAGTTTTGGATGAATCCATCTTGCAAAAAGCCGGGATCACCATCAGCCACGCGCCGGACCCCGCGCTGCGCGCGGGTGTGACAAAGGCCATTTGCGGGCTGGCAGACACCGGGTCCGTTGTGATCGTGGATGGAGAAGGGTATCCGCTGCAGGCGTCACTTCTTCCTGAAATCCACATCGCAGTGTTGCACGCATCCCATATCCTGCCTTCGCTGGCAGATGCGATGACTCTGCCCATCGTGCGCGAATCCAGATCAGCAGTTGTCATCACAGGCCCATCGCGAACGGGTGACATCGAAATGTCCCACACAATTGGCGTGCACGGACCGGGCGAAGTGCACGTCTTTCTCGTCCACAGGACTGCGAGTACGCTTGTTGACGATTGATGGTTGGGATGATACAATCCCGCCCGCTTACGCTTCGACTGCGCTCAGACGAAGATCACGTCTTCTCTCCGCTCAGCGCGAATGCCCCCATCGTCTAGCGG
>DATDRD010000300.1:0-3304 GCA_035291925.1 Anaerolineales bacterium | reverse complement strand
CGCGTCGAAGTTCTGGAATTTGGCGGCATCCGCTCCCGCTTCCTTCGCCAGGCGAATAAGCAGTTTCGCGCGTTCAAGGTCGCCATCGTGATTGGCGGCAATATCCGCGATGAAGTATGTTGGATGGTTCATGCCGATTGTTTGATTGCCGAATTTGATTTCCATTTTGTTCTCCGATGAAAAATTTTGAAATACAGGAACGAACTTCTACACTGTCAGACTATAAGTCGTTCTTAAATGCTTTTATTGTCTTCAAAATTGTTCAGATAATTCAAAGACATTGCCACAACTGCCGACCATGCCAAGATTTTGAATTCACCTGCATTCAAGGCATTTTCTAACTCACTGCGACTGAGCAACAATAATTCCTGATCTTCCAAATCATCACTGTCTGGCGTGGCTACTTGTTTTGCATTCAAAGCCAAAAACAAGTGCATGGTTGCAATGCCACGATTGGGATCTAAAATGTGACTTCCTAAGCTAACCCATTCCGATGTTTCATATCCCATTTCTTCAAGTAACTCTCGTTTTGCGGCGTCAAGTGGTTTTTCGTTTGGTTCAAGCATGCCACCAACAGGCGCTAATGATGTTCCTTCTACAGCATATTTGGTCTGCCGAAAACAGAGAAATTTGTTGCCTTCGGTTACTGCAAGAACAATAGCGGCACTTGGAATGATCAGCCATGCCCAATCAGGAATTATTTGTCCATCAGGGAGCTTTACAGTATGACTTTCTACTGTTAAGAATTTACTATGACTAAGAATAGTCTTTCTCGAAACAGTTTCCCAAACTCGCAATTTATTCTCGCTCACTCTTTCTCCTCATTGGCACGAAGCCTTCTTATTTTGCACAGCAAGTTAAAGTTATCTTCCAATCACACCCAAATGCGTATTTTTGAACGCGTCCGGGTATTTCAAGCCGTAACCGAAGACGCGGTCGAGGCTGGAGTGACCGAGCAGGAGCGTGCCTGCAAACATCAGCACGGGATTTGCGAGCAGGTAGCCCAAAACATAGAGGGCAACTGAGAGCCCTTTGTGGTGGATCAGGTTATAGGCCCAGGAACCGAAGCGTGTATTCCACAGATAGCCGAGCATGCTCAGGTCGGGAGCCAAAAACAAAAGCGCGTACCATCCCCACCGGTAATCCAATCTGGAAAAAAGAAGGACTGAAAGCCCGAACAAAAATAGTTCTTCAACTTTGAGCAGATTTTTCATAATATCTCTTCTACATACTTATCCTGTGGATAAATCGTGGTTTTCTGTGGGTAAGTCGGGTGAAAAGGCTGTGGGCAAGTTGGATTCAGGGCCCAGCCTACTGTTGATAACTGCGGATTTTCTGTGGATAACCCTGTTGGTATTGTGTATAGAACTCATCCAGGCCAGTGGAAAACCTGGGGACTTCGTATCCCAAATCTGTGGATAGTTTGTGAATAGATAGCCGTAAATTGTGGGCACGGCGGGCGGTCAGCTCAGAGGAGAGAACTGATTTGGGGTCAATCTGGCTTTCGCTAAGCCCGAACTTTCGTGCAATCTCAATCCCAAACTGGTGCTTGCTCATCGGCTGGGGGCCAACCACGTGATACAAACCGCTTAAGCCCTTCTCCAGCATGGATAGCAAAATCTGCGCGGTGTGATTGACGAACATCGGGCAAAAAACAACATCCGTGAAGCCATTCATATGTTTCCCTGCGCTCAGATTGTTGACGAAAAGCTCGCCAAGGCTGCGCATGCCGCTCAGGCTCCAACCATAAAAGTTGACGCGGGCGATGATCGCTTCAGAGTTGGCACTCTGCACGGCGCGTTCGCCATTGAGTTTGGTTTGTGAATATGTGCCGAGTGGACTCGGTTCATCTTCTTCCGTGTAAAAATCCTTCTTTTCGCCGTCAAAAACTGCATCGGTGGAAATATGAACGAAGCGTATTCTTCGCTGAGCGCAAATCTTCGCCAATTCGCCCGGCATATCTGCGTTTAGAAGCCGGGCGTGCTCAGGGTACTCTTCACACTCCTCCAGGCTCGCGAGGGCGGCGCAATTGACCAGCCAGTCCGGTCGTGTTGAATCCAAAACGGAATCAATTGTGTTCCCTTGTAAAGGGTCCACCTTGAAGACTTGAAAGGGAGTGGATTTCAACCTGCCGCGATCCACGCCAATGACTTCGTGCCCGTGCATGGCTTCCAGGGCGAAGTTGATTCCGAGAAGTCCGCTTGCGCCAGTAATCAATAACTTCATGGTGTTAAGTACAAAAACAGACATGTAAGCAAGCAGACAGGTACACACGCAACCTGTTTACATGCATATCTGTTTACCTGCATACCTATCCCTCCAGCCTGCCCTGCTCGAACAGCTCCTCAAACGGCGCGACAAATTCTTTGATGCCGTTGACGTCCAGCCATTCACTGTTGTTATCACTGGAGTAATGGTAGTTCTCGGGAAGTTCCCTGCCCTTTTCCTTCCACGAATAGCCGAACCATATCGCCTCGGCAGGTTGAATGACGTACATCCTGTCCAGTTCTACGGTGTGGCGGGCTTCGTCAATAGAGATAAGGTATTCATGCAGTTTCTCACCGGGACGGATGCCGATGATATTGAGTTTCGCTGCAGGCGCGATCGCTCTGGCAAGGTCAGTCACTTTGGTGCTGGGGATCTTTGGCACAAAGACCTCGCCACCTTCCATTTGTTCAATGCAATTAATAACGAAACGGACGCCCTGTTCAAGTGAAAGCCAGAAACGAGTCATGCGTTCATCCGTGATCGTGACCGTGCCGCTCGCGCGTTGCTTCAGGAATAATGGAACAACGGAACCGCGGCTCCCAACGACGTTCCCGTATCGGACGCACGAATATCTGGTCGCTGAACCCGCGGCATACGCGTTGCTTTGAATTGTCAATTTCTCAGCCGCGAGCTTGGTCGCGCCATATAAGTTCGCCGGGCTGACTGCTTTATCCGTGCTGATCGTCATCACTTTCTTCACGCCCGCATCCAGGGCGGCTTCCAGCACATTAGCGGTACCCATGATGTTCGTCTTGATGGCTTCCATGGGGTTGTACTCACAGGCAGGCACCTGTTTCAACGCCGCGGCATGGACGACAATATCCACGCCGTGCATGGCGCGCAAGAGCCGTTCCCGGTCGCGCACATCGCCAATGAAATAGCGCAGGGAGGGATGGTTGAATCCATGCATCCGCATTTCGTGTTGCTTCAATTCATCGCGGCTGAAGATGATGATCTTTCTGGGAGGTTTTTCCTCCAGCAGGATTTTTGTAAACTTCTTGCCAAATGATCCTGTACCACCGGTGATGAGAACGAC
>DATDRD010000299.1:0-7372 GCA_035291925.1 Anaerolineales bacterium | reverse complement strand
CTTTTTGAAAGGATAGTAATGGCAGAAGCGATAACGATTGGCATGGCTCGCATGCATGCAGAATTTGGAGAGCGACGCGACTTTCTACCGTCCCTGGTTGCAAGACTCATTCGCTGCGGGGCAAATATTGTTTTAGAACATGGTTATGGATCAGGGATGGGATTTACTGAGAAAGACTATCATAATGCCGCACCCAAGGTTCAATTTGCAGCATATCGAGAAATCTGTAAGCAGGAATATGTCCTCGTCCTGCGTTGTCCCACGGAAAGCGAACTGAAACAGCTCAGGCAAGGTTCAAAATTGATCTCCATGCTGCATTATCCAACCCGGCCGCAACGGGTTGAACTTTTGCGCTCGTTAGGCGTGGAAGGTATTTCGCTTGACTCGTTGAAAGACGACAATGGACGCCGTCTTGTCGAAAATTTGGAATCGGTGGCATGGAATGGGCTGGAAGTCGGTTTTCAAGTACTTCGGCGTTTGTATCCCGCGCCCGGCATGGAAGGCATGGATCGTCCTCCAATTCAAGCAACCGTATTGGGGGTTGGCGCGGTTGGTATGCATGCAGTTCAAGCCGCAAGCCGTTATGGCGATATGCAACTGTGGCAGTTTATGGCAAAGCGCGGCATCCCAGGCGTGCAAGTTACAGCCGTAGACTATGATGTGGTTAATCATGAAGAAACCATGCGCGCGATCCTCAAACGCACGGATATATTGGTGGATGCAACTCAAAGACCCGATACAAGTAAATTTGTTGTTCCAAACGAGTGGGTTGGTTTGACGCCTGAACATGCGGTTCTTGTGGACCTTTCAGTTGATCCCTACAATTTCGACATTGACCCGCCCGAGGTAAAAGGCATCGAGGGCCTTCCGCAAGGGAATCTTGATCAGTATGTGTTCGCGCCGAATGATCCGGCTTATGAGCGCATACCAGATTCGGTGTCCACAAGGAACCGCAGGTACGCAGTCTCGTGTTATTCATGGCCCGGGCTTCATCCCAAGGAATGTATGGAGTTGTACGGCAATCAACTGCGAACCATCCTGCGCGTGCTTATTGAAAAAGGCGGCATACAACATATTAATCCCGAGGGCGGATATTTCGAGCGCGCCATAGCGCGTGCCATGCTGTCTCGTTGGGCAGGCTCTGAAAAATCGGGGTTCATCAGAACCGCTGAAAAACGAACAGAAAAGAGGAATGAAGAATGAGCTTACCAAGATCGATCGGTTTCCCCCGCATGAAGCAGGAGCCGGGCGAGAGACGCGTGTTCCTGCCGGAGTTCATCCAGTTCATTGCAAGCCTGCACGTGAAAGCGTATATTGAAGAGGGTTATGGCTCCCGTTCAGGTTTTACATTTGCAGATTACAAACGCGCCAGCCCGAATGTATTTATGTGCAGTCGTGAACAGGCTTTTCAAAAAGACGTGGTGTTGATTCTCCGCTCGCCCAAACCTGACGAATATAAACTGGTCAAACGCGGCACAACCCTGGTATCCATGTTGCATTACCCAACGCGGCCGATCCGAATCGAACGATTAAAGGAATTTGGCATCAAGGCAATTTCACTGGATAGCATCGCAAACGACAATAACCTGCGCATGGTTGAAAATATGAAAGCCGTGGCATGGAACGGGTTGGAAGCCGCCTTTAATTGGCTTGAAAAGAGCTGGCCCGGGCTTATCCGCCCAGATAAAAAACCGATCAACGTCTTAATTCTGGGTACTGGGATGGTTGGCAAACATGCCATAGAAGCCGCCACAAAGCTTGGTAATGTGGAACGCAATAATGACCACATCGATTCCAAAGGACCCGGGGCGGTTGCCCTTTCAATCGGCAGGAATGTCGCTTCAAACCCCGAGACGATGAAGACACTCATGGGGCAGGCAGATATGCTCGTGGACGCCACCCAACGCCGTAACCCATCCAACCCTGTGATTCCCAATGACTGGATCGCCTGGCTGCCAAAACATGCGGTGGTTGTTGATCTGGCTGTGGATCCTTATACGCTCGATGCCGACCCGCCGGTTGTGCGCGGACTCGAAGGCATTCCGCAAGGGAATCTTGATCAATACGTTTTCCCCGCGGACGATCCCAAATGGGACAATCTGGTGCCTGAATCGATCCCATCCAAACAGCGCCGTACAACTGTAACGTGCTATTCATGGCCCGGCGTTCATCCCGAAGCATGCATGTTACATTACGCCCAGCAACTCGAAGCTTTTATTGAGATCTTGTTTGAAAAAGGCTATGACGGTCTGTCATTGGATGGCACATATTTTGAACGTGCGCTCTCTCGCGCTACTTTAAAGACATGGCTGCAGCAGGCAGAGGCTGAGAGTGCTTCCTTTTCTGTAAATGATTCAGGGACCGATTAGATGATGGAGATAACTGCACAGGGACCTCTTGATTGTGACACTGCCCCTCATGCCATCATTCAACAATCATATTTCAACTTCTTCGGCAGGAAGTCAAAATAATGACAAACCTGTTCGATCACCTCGTCTTTCTTTACGGGGAGGAGCAAGCCCCGCAATTGATCAGCCGCGTTGAAAAACTTATCGCGGACTATCGCACGCGAATCTCCGCGCGTGATGGCGAACTGACTGAACGAGACTCCATCCTCATCACCTATGCTGACCAGGTCCAATCGCAAAATGAAAAACCACTACAAACACTTGGCGCATTTTGTAAACAGTACTTGAATGATGTTATCAGCGGAATTCACATCCTGCCGTTCTATCCATGGACATCGGACGATGGTTTCTCGGTTGTTGATTATCGCCAGATCGATCCCGCACTCGGTGATTGGGACGATGTCTCGTCCATGCAGAGTCATTTCCGCCTGATGTTCGATGGCGTGATCAATCACGTCTCATCGCAAAGTGAATGGTTCAAGGGCTTCCTGCGCGACGATCCGCGTTATCGCAATTACTTTATGACAGTGGATGGAGAACCTGATCTTTCACAGGTCGTTCGTCCGCGTGCTTTACCCTTGCTCACATCGTTCAAAACCGCCTCGGGTGAAAAGCGCGTATGGACAACATTCAGCGATGACCAGATTGATTTGAATTATCAGAACCCCGAAGTCCTGCTTGAAATCCTTGATATTTTGCTCATGTATGTCGAGCGCGGCGCGACCTTTATCCGCCTCGATGCAATTGCCTACCTGTGGAAGGAAATCGGCACAGCCTGTATTCATCTTCCGCAAACGCATCATGTCATTCAATTTCTGCGCGCCGCTTTGAATGAAGTTACTCCGCATGTTCACCTCATCACTGAAACGAATGTGCCACACACCCATAACATTTCCTATTTCGGCGATGGAACGAACGAAGCCCAACTCGTGTATAACTTCGCCCTGCCGCCGTTGACCCTGCACACCTTCCACACGGGCGACGCGCGCAGGCTATCGAATTGGGCGAAGACGTTGACTCTGCCATCTGATAAGACGACTTTCTTCAACTTCCTCGCCTCACACGATGGGATCGGGCTGAATCCTGCGCGAGGAATTTTATCCACCGCTGAAGTTGAGGCACTTGTGGACAAAACTCTCGAACATGGCGGGCTTATCTCCTACAAGCACAATGAGGATGGTTCACAAACTCCGTACGAGATGAACATCAATTATTTCGATGCGCTCTCGAATCCGAACGGGAATGAGTCGTTGGACTTGCAAGTCAGCCGCTTCATCGCCGCGCAAGCCATCATGCTTTCGCTCGTCGGTGTGCCTGGCATTTACTTCCACAGTTTGTTTGGTTCGCGCGGATGGCTGGATGGCGTAAAACAGACGGGACGCAACCGCACGATCAACCGCGAGAAGTGCGATCTGCGATTCCTGCAACGCGAACTTGCAGACTCAAAATCATTACGTGCGCGCCTCTTTGCGCGATACCGTGAATTGCTTTCTGCTCGCAGAAGTTCTCCTGCGTTCAATCCGCATGGCAGGCAAAAGATATTGGATTTGCATCCTTCGGTGTTTGCGCTTGAACGAATCTCGTCGGATGGAACATCAGGCGCGTTATGTTTTCACAACGTCAGCGCGCAAAAAATTACTTTCCCCACTTCTTATGAGTCAGTGACAGATCTTTTCACAGCTCAACCTTTACAGATTTCACAAATCTCCCTCGACCCTTATCAAACTTTATGGATGAAACTATGACAGACACTTTACATCATATCGGCTTTGTTTCCACTCGCTTCGCAGGGACGGATGGCGTCTCGCTTGAAACAGAAAAATGGGCAACTGTATTGGGGCGGCTGGGACACAGATGCTTTTACTTTGCAGGTGAATGTGACCGCCCTGCTGAGCAAAGTCAAATTGTGCCTGAGGCGTTTTATCGTCATCCCGAAATCGATGCAATTAATCGAGATGCGTTTTCAGGAAGTTGGACAGTGACAAAAGAAGCGCGCGCCGCCCACCCCGAGATTGCCGCGTTGTACAAGGATTCCTTCTCCATCTATATACGCCCGCCGGCAATGACTCGCCGCGTGAATGAACTTAAGCGGTATTTCAAAGAGCAGTTATACGAATTCGCGCATCGCTTCGATTTGGAAATTCTCATCATCGAGAACGCTGTGACGATTCCCCTCAACCTGCCGCTTGGTCTGGCGCTCACGGAATTTATCGCGGAGACAGGTTTCCCCACCATCGCGCATCATCATGATTTTCATTGGGAGCGCCAGCGCTTTCAAGTCAATTGCGTGGGAGATTATCTTGCAACTGCATTCCCGCCCAACCTGCCATCGATTAGACATGTGGTCATCAACTCGATCCAGGCCCAGCAGATCGCTTCGCGTTATGGCGCGACCTCGCGCGTGATCCCCAACGTGATGGACTTCGACTCCCCGCCACTTGGTCCCGACTCCTACACCCAAAGCGTCCGCGCGGACTTTGGCATTCAATCTGGCGAATACTTTTTCCTGCAACCCACGCGCGTGATCCAGCGCAAAGGCATTGAACATGCTGTGGAGCTGGTACGCCGCCTCGAACTCCCTGCCAAACTTGTGATCTCGCATGCCTCAGGCGATGAAGGCTCAGATTACGAGCAACGTGTGCGCGAATACGCTCACCTGCTTGACGTTTTCGTCCGCTTTGAATCCGATCAGGTGCAGGATGAACGTGGTTATACAAAAGATGGCAAAAAGATTTACAGACTCGGCGATATATATCCTCATGCTGACCTTGTTACCTATCCTTCGAGCATTGAAGGGTTTGGCAACGCCTTTCTTGAAGCCGTGTATTACCACCGCCCGATTTTGGTAAATAACTATTCCATTTATGAAGTGGATATCAAACCTAAAGGTTTTCGCGCAGTCTGGTTTGATGGTTTTATCAGCAAAGATACGATCAAGATGGTATGCGAGATTTTACAAAATCCCGCGCAGGCGCAGGAATGGGCGGAAGAGAATTATCAACTTGCAAAACGATATTTCTCCTTCACAGTTTTGGAGCGCCGCTTGCAATCCATTCTCGCAGATTGTTTGGGGGGACAAATATGAACATTGCCATTCTGCATTACTCGGTGCCACCCATTGTCGGCGGCGTGGAAGGTGTGATCGCGCATCATGCACGCCTGATGGCCGCGGACGGAATGTCCGTCCGCTTGATTGCGGCGCGCGGCGAATCGTTGGGGGAAAAGATTTCGCTCACTTCAATTCCGCTCGCTGATTCGCAACATCCACGCGTGCTGATGGTAAAAGAGCAATTGGATCGCGGCGATGTGACTGACGATTTTGGCCTGCTGTGCAATGATTTAACTTCTCAATTACAGGTTGCCTTATCAGGTGTGGATATTTTGATCGCACACAATGTCTGCTCGCTGAACAAGAACCTTGCCCTTACTGCCGCGTTGCATACATTGCACACTGCAAAAAAACTTCCGCGTCTGATCATGTGGCATCACGATCTCGCGTGGACTACGCCACGTTACATCCCTGAACTTCACGATGGTTATCCCTGGGATCTATTACGCACGGATTGGGGTGGGACCTTGCATGTCGTCGTCTCAGAGCTGCGCCGCAGAGAATTGGCGGAATTGATGAAACTTGACCATGCGTCCATACGCGTAATTCCCAACGGCGTGGACACGACGCGCTTTTATAAACTTGAATCGCAAACTCAAACGTTTCTTGAGCAGACGCGCGTGATGGATGCCGCGCCCATTTTGCTCCTGCCTGTGCGGGTGACGCCGCGCAAGAATATCGAGCTGGCTTTGCATACGCTGGCGGAATTACACAAACACTTTCAACAAGCCGCGCTCGTAGTCACTGGTCCGTTGGGGCCTCACAATGCAAGCAACCAGGAATACTTTGACTCGCTCCTACAGCTTCGCACACAGTTGAGCCTGCAGGGATCGGCACATTTCCTGGCTGAGCTGTCGGATTCTTATTTACCCGATGAAGTGATCGCGGATTTCTACCGTATATCAGATGCATTGATATTACCCAGTCGCGAGGAGGGATTCGGTATCCCGTTGATCGAAGCCGCGTTCAGCCACCTACCCGTGTTTTGCGCGGACATCCCTCCCCTGCGCGAGTTGGGAATGGGCGACACGACCTTCTTTTCACCCGATGCAGACCCCGCCGCCCTCGCGGGCTTGATCGCGGATCACTTTCAAGCTGCCGCCCCGGCGCGGCTCGCACTGCGCGCCCGTGCCGCCTTCCGTTGGGAGGCGATCTTTAACCAACACATCGCACCCATGTTGAAATAGTTTCCGCTCGTTCGGGGGCTAAGCCCTCGAAAGAGCGTGGAAGGGAAAGGACGAGTCTCATGCAAAAACATTCTGTGTTTACGCCCATTCACACCATACTAATTCCTTTTGTACATGAGGGACCTGGCGCGCAAGTGCTGGAAGTGGCGCGCCATTTGGATGCAGAGATCATCTTGGTGGGCGTGGTGGTTGTGCCGCCTGGCGAATCGCTTAGCGTGGGCGCGGTTGCCGCGCGCGCCTTGCGCAGACAGTTGCGTCAATATGGAAAGCAGGAACGTATCACAGCCAAGGCGCAGATTATCGTCTCGTATCAACCCTGGATGGAACTGGCAAGTTTTTTGCAGGATGAAAAGCCTGACCTGCTCTGCCTGGAATGGGATTCGCATTTCCATGCCTTGGGTGTGACTGCGAGTGACGTGTTGACGCGCCCTCCGTGTAATGTGGCTCTGGTGCGCGGCAAATTGCCGAACAGGCCGAAACAGGTGCTCGTCCCGGTGAGAGGCGGTCCTCACGCAGAGTTGGCGCTGCGCGTGGGTCTGGGCCTGCATGCAAAAGGCGTAACCGCTCTGCATCTGCGCCGCACGGACGACCCAGAGGCGGGGAGCGACGCACCCTTCAAAGGCCTCGACCGCGTCCTGAAGCAAATGCCCGAGGTGCAGAAGCAGTTC
>DATDRD010000298.1:0-6959 GCA_035291925.1 Anaerolineales bacterium | reverse complement strand
CAGCACCTGCACATCTTTTTCGCCACTCAAATATCTTGTAGTGAAGTCTTGTGGAATGACGACCGCAACGCCAATTTCCTGCTTGTCAACAGCCGCACGCACGGATGCTTCGTCAGCATAGTCACTGGCTTCGATCCATGACTCAACACTCTCGTCAAAAAACATCGAGCGGATGGCATCACCAATTGGAGAGTCGAGCACAGAGGGTTCAGACAGTTCATCTGCATTGACTACACCCACTTTGATGGCAGTCATGCTCACTTCACCGCTGGACATACTGCCGAAGGCAAAATAGATCAACCCAGTCAACATCAGCGGCGCGACTACCATCATGCCGATGGCAAACGCACTGCGGAAGGAATGGGTGAGATCCTTGAAGGCAATATCAAGAATTTTCATATTAGTCCCTCAACGCACGACCCGTGAGATGCAGGAATACGGTTTCAAGATTCGGCTCCTGAATATCCACTGACGTGATACGTACGCCGTGTTTGGAAGCCGCATCAAACAGACGCGGCAGCACACGATTGGAATCATCAACAAGAGCAGTGATCTTCCCGTCTGTTGAATCGATTCGCGCGACGCCTTCAGTTGCCCGCCATGCATCCAATATTTTCTCAGCCTCAGCATTAAGCGTGACATCGATGCGCGTTTGCTCGCCAACCATCTTGATCAGCTCATCATGCGTGCCATAAGCAATGACCTTGCCCTTGTCCATGATGGCGATGTGATGCGAAAGCTCGGCGGCTTCTTCCATGTAATGCGTGGTGTAAAGCACGGTCATGCCCTGCTGGTTGAGTTCTTTGACATTATCCAAAATGTGACGGCGCGACTGCGGATCAATGCCAACCGTTGGCTCATCCATGATGATGACATCGGGTTTATGAAGCAATGCTGCGCCGATGTTGACGCGCCGCTTCATGCCGCCCGAAAATTTGCCGACGTGATCCTTTTGGCGGTCAGCCAGCCCGATGACTTCCAACACTTCATCGAAGCGGGATTTCAACACCGCGCCGCGCAAGCCATACATCTTTCCCCAAAAGACCAAATTCTCGCGTGCTGAAAGATCGAGATACAAGGCAATATCCTGCGGAACCACACCGAGACTCGCCTTCGCGGCTTCGGGTTCTTTCGTGACCGAATGTCCCATAATGGACGCATCGCCATCGGTCGGCATGAGCAAACCAGAGAGCATGGAGATCGTTGTACTTTTCCCCGCGCCATTTGGGCCGAGCAGACTCAATACTTCACCAGCGTCCGCATTGAAGGACGCATCCTGCACGGCTTGAAAGTCACCAAAGGATTTTCTTAGATTCCTGACTTCAATCGCGTTCATAATGACTCCTTCTGTAGACCAGCGACGCCTAACGCCGCAACACCGATCCCCAACAAAGAGGTGACACCTGTCACCGAAGGCGGATTGACGATATTCAACACAACGACTTCGACTCCCATCGCCAAAGCGACGCCATTGAAAATTGTTTTGAGCAGGTTCTTGTTCATCTCATTCTCCTTTGGAATTTTCTGATTCTGGCGGAATTTGTGGTTTTGGGAAAACTGAGGCATGATTGGCTGAAATCTCCACTACGAGACCAGCCAACATGCCTCAACGACAGTGTACCAAAACCAAGGCCGAAGTTACAAGTCCCTGCAAGCGGATCACGTTGCCGATTTCCATGGAAGAATATCGAGAGCTAGTCGGTGATAGTTGCACCTATCGGAAATGGATTGACGAGATGATAGTCAAACATCCAGAACTATTTCCAGAAGAGATTGCCGAGGGTTATACCTTGCACGACCAACGCACTTCCGACAAATTGGAGGAAGTGCAGTTGCGACGAATCTGTCTCAAAGCCCGCACGGCGGAAGGGAAAAAGCAGGTGTTTACGATTGCGCCGAGTGGGGTGCTGCCCTATGCGGTAGGTTACACAGACGAAGTGGAAAAGGCTTTGTTTTTGCGGCGTTTTGATGTGCCGTTTTGGGCTTTGGCGTATGTCTTTGGGCGAGACGATAAGTATTGGTATCGCCTGGAGAACCACTTTGGGCGTTACAACCTGGTTCAAACGGTGATCAAGGATCCCAAGAAATTGCCGCAACACCTGTTGGCGGACGAAAAGATCACCTGGTTGAATGGTGAAGAAGTAGTCGTGGCTACTACCGTCGGAGAAGACTGCATGTTGGGCGTTTCGGTTGCTCTGAGTGCAGATACAGACAACCTGACCGAAGCCTATCAGCATTTCAAAGATGAAGCGCAGGCGCTGAAACCCGATTATGCGCCCGAAACAGTCAATACGGACGGTTGGGCGGCTACCCAACGCGCCTGGTTGAACCTGTTTCCAATGATTGTCATCCTCGAATGCTTCCTGCATGCCTTCCTCAAAATCCGCGAGCGAGGCAAGCACTTGAAAGAACTCTTCCGCCAAATTTCCCAACAGGTGTGGGATGTGTATCACGCCGCAGATGCCATCTCTTTCCGCTCCAAAGCCGAAGAACTCCGCTATTGGGCGGAAAAGAATACAACCGGCTATGTCCTGGAGGCCATCCACAAACTGTGCGCCAAAGTGGAACGCTTTGTTTTGGTATACGATTATCCGCTCGCCCATCGTACCAGCAACATGCTCGATCGCCACATGAATTCCATGGCGCGCTGGTTGTATAGCGCCCGCTTTTTCCATGGGCATTGGGTCTCAGCCGAACGATCGGTACGCGCTTGGGCCTTGTTGCACGATTTTGGACCCTACTGCCCTCGCGCCAAAATCAGCCAACACTTTTCGTCCCCGGCTCACAAACTAAACGGCTTTGTTTACCATCCCAATTGGTTACACAATTTGCTGATCGCTACCTCCCTGTCGGGCATCAAACCCTGACCACAAATTCCACCAGAATCAGGGAATTTTCAAGAAATTCAACAAAAACCAACGGCACACCCAAATCGCGCACAAAACTGAGCAGGCCAAACAGCGCTGCCTGATCGCGCACGATACCCGTGACCACGGTCTGGTCATCCTCATTATGTTCCACCGTGGAGTCTTTCAGCCAATCATGCCAGCCGGCTGAGACGCGCCCTTGCAGGCACAATCGATATGGGGCAGGTTGATCGAGAGTGAGGGTTGGTTTGGTTTCCATACAAAAACAGTATAGCCGTCCAGAGCTTGGACGGCATCGTGAAAAGGTAGGATTACGAAGTAGGATTTAAAGCAGGGGATTTAGCGGCGAGGTAGTAGTCCCAGCCCATCCGCACGGGCAAGCGCCTGGGTACGGCTGGTCACACCGAGTTTGTTGAAAATATTACCGACATGCGTCTTCACTGTCGTAACGGAGATCACGAGTCTCCCGGCGATCTGCTGATTGGACAAGCCCTCGGCAATTAACGTCAGGATTTCCTTTTCCCGCTCGCTCAAATCGGACGCCGGGCCTCTCTCACGTTTGGCGGGCCGACTCTCCCCTGAGGAGAATCCCGCCAACACCTGGTCAACATAGGTGCGCAATTGGAAAGGCACCCTGCCCTTCGCCTCGACCAACAACTGACGAATCGTCTCACCTTCATCGACAAACGTGGAGATATACCCCTCAGGTGAGGCCACGTGCAAGGCGTCCATAAGGCAGGCCAGCGCCTCGGGGTGGTTTCCCATGGCAGCCAACTGGTTCGCCAATGCCGCCTTCGCCTGGATGAGAGTCCGCGTTCGCCCGCCTGCCTCGGCAAAGCGGATCACGTTCTCTATGAGGGCAATGGAATCATCGGGGCGATCCAGCGCGGCCATTAAGCGGGCAACATCCAACAGGAAGGGTTCGCTGGTGGGATTCGGCGTGAGGGCAGAAGGATTAATTTTGGCGGCGAACCAGGCAGAGGCGGAGTCCCGATCCGCGTGGCGGGCACGAAGAAGCGCCGCGAACGCCTCGAGCGGAAGGGTCATCCCTTCGAGTGGCGGCGAATCCAATTCCTCCAAAATGGAAAGCGCAGAGCCGATATCTCCCGCCCGTTGTTTCAAGCGCGCCCGCCCCAGAGCGATGGACAGGAGACTTTCCCAATGGTTCCATAGGCGGGCTTGCGCGAGACCTTCCTTGAAATGATGCTCCGCAGAGGCGAGATCGTTCCATTCATAATGAAGCCAGCCCAGCCCGGCATGGGAAATCGCCACCATCGGCGAGAGGATCTGGCCAAGGCGCCGGGCCTCGGCCAGCGCCTGCTCATGGGTTTGGTGGGCAGAACGCAGGTGACCTTGCACGAACTGGATGCTGGCGAGCTGTCCGATCGACAGGTGAAAGAGGGTGCTGTTGTGCTGTTCGCGCGAGAGCGCGAGGCACTCCCCAAACGCATCAGAGGCGAGGGTAATATCCCCCGACTGCTGCGCCAGCAACCCCAGGTTGAAGGCGATGACCGGTTTGAGACTGAACACGACATTAAGCAGGCATTGCTGGTCGGCAGGCAGTGCGTTGAGCTGCTCACGAATGGCTAGGATATGAGCGCGCTGTTCATCGGGAGTCCGCTGAGTGGGAAGTTGCAGGCGTACGACCAGCACTTCCAATAACGCAGCGCATACACTGCGTTCGAGCGCAGGATCAATAATGGCGGTTTCGGCGGGAATTCCAAAATGAGTTTCGATGGCATTCAACCAAGTGACCACTTCGAGTTGATGATTGGTTGCCAACCCCGCCCAGGCCACAGCACAACACAAGGCTGGCGATGTGGACCGCAGAGCTGGCGGGATCAAGCGGGCGGTTTCAAAAAGTTGCGGCAGGCTGTTGCTTGTGAAAAAGGACCCGAAACTCTGTTCCAACAAAACCATGATACGTGCATCATCGGGGATGTGATGGGCATGACGCACCGCGGCGGGAATATCGCCCTTCGATTCATGCCAGGCCGAAGCCGCCCGGTGGAGTCCGGCAATCTCATCGGCTGTATGGGTTTCGCGCAGACGCTGGTGCAGGAGGTCGGCAAAAAGATGGTGATAGCGATACCATTCGCGGTGGCTATCGAGCGGGACGATAAACAGGTTGGCGCGCTCGATAGCACCCAGATAATCATGCGCCGCGGATGGATCGCCCGTCAACGCGCCGCACAACGGAGCCGACAGGCGCTCGAGGATGGATGTCTTGAGCAGGAAGTCGCGGACCGGTGCGGTCTGGCGCTGAAGCACCTCCTCGATCAAATAATCCGCGATATAACGATCATTGCCGCGGAACGATTCGAAAAAAGCCCGGGCATCGCGTCCTTGAAGCGAGAGCGCCGCCATTTGCAATCCTGCGACCCAACCTTCCGTGCGCTCATCAAGGGTTTTGATCTGCTGGGGTGTGAGCGCCAGCCCGCGCGCCTGGTTCATAAAAGCGGTAGTTTCCTGTATGTCAAAGCGCAGATCGGTGGCGCGGACCTCGACCATCTGGCGGCGGGCGCGGCGGCGAGCCAGCGCGAGCGGGGGGTCTTCGCGCGTCAGCAGGAAAAGATGCACACGATCGGGCAGATGATCAATAAAAAATGACAGGTTGTTGTGGATATCCGGGGAATGGATCAGATGATAATCATCAAGAACAATCAGCAACAGACCATCGAGTGCGGCAAGTTCGTTGATCAATGCACCGAGAATGGAAGAGAGATCGGGCAACGCAGGCGAAGCCAGCATTGCTTGTGCCATCTCACCAACCTTTGGTTGATCATGTTGAATTGAAGCAACGAAATAACGCCAGAACGTACCTGATTCATTGTCCCGTTCATCCAATGACAGCCAGCAAATATTAAATTGTTCGTCGGTAACGCGGGAACGGATCCAGCCTGCCACCAGCATCGTTTTGCCAAACCCCGGTGGCGCAGAAATCAACGTAAGCGGCTGGCTTAATCCCTGCTCCAGCAATTGAAAAAGCTGGGGGCGCGGGATGAGACCTGCGCTGGCGGATGGCACATGAAATTTGGTTGAAATCAGCGTATCATTTGCAGGCATGCCAGATAAATTATAGCACCTTGAAACCTGGGAAATCGAAACCATACCCCCTGATCACTACAGATGAATTGATAACCCGCCTGCCCGGAGCTCCTCGCTCCCTGCCGGATCTGCGATCGTGCGCGCCAGCTTGAGGATGCGATGATGCGCCCGTGCCAACAATTTGAGTTGGGTCATTGCCGCCCGCATCAAGCTCTGACCTTCGTCCCTTCGACCTTGTTCAGGGCAGGCCTGCAACTTGCAAAATTGCCGCACCTCCCCCACGCGCATGTCTACTCTGAAATTGAAAACTGGCTTTGATATGAACTCTCAAAGCCAGCGCCCAAGTTATATCCAAAACTATATTAAGCGTTCATCATCTTATTCACCGAGCAACGACAATGCCCCATTAACCGCGCGGCTTGCGTCCGGGGAAAAGCCATCGGCCTCGATTTGCTGAGCATACGCCTCAGTTTACGCCTTAATTGTAGAAAACTCCCCTATCACCGGAGGAGTTTCCACCCAGTCACGCGGACAGTTAAGCGTAAATCGCGAATATAATGCACCTCGCTATGCTCACGAAACTCTTTCGGCAGACCGCGGTTCCCGTCGAATACCGCTCGAACTTTCTTCATCTTTATTTCGATATCGGCTGGTTCGGCGTGCTCAGCGGCTCGGCCATCAACTTCCTCAACATTTATGCCATACGCATCGGCGCAACAGGCTTTCAGATCGGCCTCATTGGCGCGATGTCTGCTGTCGTCAGCCTGTTTCTGGCAATCCCCGCAGGTCGCTGGCTTCAGACTCAACAGATAAGCAAAGCCATCTTTTGGACGGCTGTTTTTTACAGGCTGGGCTTCCTGTCATTTGTCTTCCTACCCCGGCTCTTTGACGAGCAAGGTCAAATCTGGGCGATCATCGCCATCACGTTTTTGATGGCAATCCCGCTCACCCCACTTGGCGTTGGATTCAATGCCCTCTTCGCGGAAGCTGTACCGAGCGACTACCGCGCCCACGTGGCAGGAATCCGCAACGTTGTTCTCTCGA
>DATDRD010000297.1:0-3916 GCA_035291925.1 Anaerolineales bacterium | reverse complement strand
CTTTATTATCCCCATACAGAAATGAGCCGGCAGGGATGTGCACCCACTGATCGAGATCATTGGGGACCCAGCCCGTGCGCGCAAGGGAAAAACCGGCGTCGCGTTGAGCGGCTGGCGGCAAAGCACGATTGTGAGACGCGGCGAGAAGCACATCCTGCACTTCACGCGCGGCGAGTTGCCCCAGCCCGCTTTCGCCCACATCCTCCAAACATGCACCCGCCATCAGGATGTTATGCCCTGCGTGTTCTTCGTCGCATTTCATTTTGAGAATGGCACGCACGAGTTCACCTGCGGCGCGCGGCTGGCGGCTGATCAATCCCAACACACCCACACTCAACAGGATCGTCTCGCGCCAGGCCGGGTCGGTTAGATATTTTTGAATGTAATCAAGACTCTTTTGCCGGTCGATTTGACCCGCAGCCACCAAACCGTAGGCAGCCAGCGCCTCCTCAAAGGTCAGATGGATGAATCCATATTGTCCCTCACCGCGTTCCACCAGCAGGTTGGAATACAGACGCACGCTTTCCAGGAATTCACGCGCCTTTTCGCGCGCCGGGCCGGCCTTCAAGCCCCATTGTTCGCCGGTGAAATGCTCGGTGATCCAATCCTGCAATTGATGTGCGCCGACCAGACCGGCGGTGGGATTCTCTTGTCGAATGCGCAAGGCAAGCGGTCCCAATACTTCCAATGTGGCTTCGTAATCGAGTGACAGGCGGCCGGCGCTTTTGTCCAGGGCACTGGCGCGGTTCCAGGCTTCGATGAGCGTTTCAAGATAGCGGTCATACAATTTGATGCGGCTTTTGGGAAGTTCCACACCCTGGCGCTTGATCAGCGCCAATATGGTGAGCAACAGCGGATTGGAAGCGAGTCGCGCGACGCCCGGGCTTGCATTCACCGCCTCAAGCAGACTCTTCCTTTCGGCTTCTGCCGCGCGCGCTGCTTCGGGTGTATCACCGAGCGTACTTTTTTCAAAGGCCAGGCACCATTTTTTGGCAAACGACTCGATGGCTTCAGGCGTGAAATCCAGGAGGGTATACAGCGACCAATCCTTCGGATTCAATGATGCATCGCGATAGCCGACAATGCGGCTGGAGACCAGCAGGCGGTTGCCATGTGTGACAGCCTCATGTGCGAAGGCCTCCACTTTTTGCACGAGCGCGGCGCGGTTGCTTTGCACTTCATCGAGTCCGTCCAGCAGGATCACGGCTTTGCCATTTGCAATGGCTTCCTTGAACAGCGGACCCAAGGCCGCCACCCCTTCAGCGCGCCCGGCGAAATATTCTGCCAGATAAATTTGAAGGTTGATCTCTTTCTGGCCGAGGGCTCGTGCATATGCGTTGAGAGGCAGGAGGATGGGCAGGGGCGCGTCCTTATCTTTTGCCAGGCGAAGCGCGAGATATTTGAGCATGGTACTCTTACCCGAGCCGGGATCGCCCAACACCACCACGCGCTTCTTCTCCCGCAGAGCTTCTTCAATTTGCACGGGCGCAGCAGAGGCGCCGTGTCCCATTTCGTGCATGGCTTCTTCTGGAATCGCATCACCTGCGAAAGCGCGGCCTGCCAGGCGCCGTTCCCAGGTTTCACCTTCGGGTAGGTCGGGACGTGCCATCAAAGGCACATACACCTCCTCCAAGGCCAGTTCGCTGGGCAAAGTGCGTAATTGTGGAACGCCCTTGAAATCCAGTGCGCGATAACTGCGTTCGATGTGGGCAAGGTAATCGCGTCGCAGCGAGATCAGGTTCCGGGGAGGCGTGAACGAACCGACCTGATCTACGAACAGGTTGTACTGGTCGCCCATGACCACATCGCGCTGGGCATTGATATCATTGATCCCGGGTTTTGGCTTTGCGGGCATTTATTCTCCAAAAGTGAGCCTGCATCAACGTTCTCGCTTAAGTGTAATCGAATCACACCGCGTTACAAGAGGATGCAGGCTCGGGGCGATATTTGGCACCTCACCCCCAACCCCTCTCCTGAAAGGAGAGGGAGAAGGAACCGGGGACAGATAGCGCTGGCTCTGATATTTCGGGCCTCGCCCGTCTCTGCAAAAGAGGCGGGCTTTGCCGGCCAAACGATGAGAGTCATGGGAAACTAAACGAAACCCGATATTGTTATTGAAGTTATCAGGTACGTTCCTGTTGCGGTTCGCACAGCGGACATTCCTATGATTGTTGTTCCACGAGCCGCCGCGTTTATCCCTGAAAAGGGATGCGATCCTATCCATCTGGCCCCAACGACAGGCGGTGATTCATGCCTGCAACGTCTTCATCCATCCGCCCAGTAATTTTCCAATCTCAGTCAACAGGCGGGCGGAATGTTCATACTGACCGCCCTGGATCAACCCCATCTCCAGCGACATGCGCAAATGCGTGCGGACCTTATCCAGCTCGGCATCAGCAGAGAAGAGCAGATCCTTCTTCCCTTTTTGATGAGAGGCCTCGATCAATAATTCCTGAAAACGAATGGCTTCCCGCTGGAGTGCAGCAGCCATCACAAAGCGCTGACTGCGCGGGAACTTGATCGTGAGAGGGATGAGCCAGGCCACAAAATCATACGTGCGTGCAAATATGGGTGATTGTTTCATGGGTTTCCTTGATGTCACTGTGAGCGAAGCGAAGCGGTCTCCTGTTCCTGGAGATTGCTTCAGGCTTTGCCCTCGCAATGACGATGGGATGAAATGGTTACGCGTGTGAGGAGTGAGCGGCGCAAGCCCCAGGTCTGACCATGACTGACATGCGCGATCCATCCCTGCACGCCGGCGTTCAATCGTTCGAACGTGATCTTTCCTTGAGCGAGCCCCTGCCTGAGTTTTACGTAGCGGCGCTGAAATGCCACAGCATTGCGTCGTTTGAGCCGCAGATGGCCGGGATACACGCGCCAACCGAGAAATGGAATTCCCGTCTGTGTTGGGAAGATCTGCGCTTCGGCTTCATGCAAGGTGAGTCGAAGAGATGCGAGAAATCTCATCACTTCAAGACGCCACTCGTGCAGGCTGTTTTTATTTTCAGCAAAGAGCAGGAAGTCATCCACGTAACGGACGTAGCCGGGGCATTTGAGTTCGCGCTTGATGAAATGATCCAGCGGATTGAGATATACGTTCGCCCAGAACTGGCTGGTAAGGTTGCCAATCGGCAAACCGCGCGGTCGCAGGATTGAGAACAGACGCTGCCCGGAGCCTGCCGAAGGGTCATCGCCGGGCAGGTACGCTGGCGGCACACCGGCATGGATCCCTGAGCCGCTATCCAGGATCAATTTACACAGACGCAGAGTCCGTGTATCCGCCAGCACGCGCCTGAATTGGTCATATAGAACCTGATGATCCATGTGTGGGAAGAAATGTTCGATGTCGCACTTGAGAACATAAGGATATTTTTTGCTGAATCCCTGGGCGCGGTCGATGGCGGCGTGCGTGCCTTTGCCCACCCGGCACGCATACGTGTCGAAGATAAAGCGGCGGTCGAAGAGCGGCTCTATTACGCGGCACAAGGCATGATGAACCACGCGGTCACGAAAGGGCGCAGCGGAGATCAGGCGCGGCTTGGGATCATATACGGGAAAGTTGTGATACCTGCCGGGGGTGTAAGTTTCATTCTGCAATTGACTTTGAAGCGCGAGAAGGTTTTCCTCCAGGTTGTATTCAAAGCCGGCAACATCCGGCCGGCTGCGCTTGCCGCGCCGCGCGGCTTTGAAGGCAAGGTACAGGTTTTCAAAAGAGGCGATCTGTGGGTACAAATGTTTATATGTTTTCATGTTCTCCTTTGGCACGTTGGCAACCCTGAAAATTTTTGCACGTTTACCCCTGGGGGAAACGTCGTTTCCCCCAAACCCCCTTCCCAGGAACACAGTTGTCAGAATCCAGCAACCAGAGATCAGGAGGCAGGAATATGCCCTCCGCTACGCTTCGGGGGATCAGAGC
>DATDRD010000296.1:0-2948 GCA_035291925.1 Anaerolineales bacterium | reverse complement strand
AAGACACCTTCGCCAACCAGAGCGATTGCTGGCCAAGCCGCCCCCGTACATCAGGGCGAAGCCCTGTCCGCTACAGCCAGTGTTAGCCGCCATAATTTCCAGACTAACGGTTTTGAAGATTATACGGAACACCAAAAAATGTGTCGCTTCCGATTATGTTTTCTATGGACATTCTATCTTTGTGCGAACCATACCAAAAAGTAATATCGGCATTTCCTGTGCCACATGTGTTAACTTCAATGCCCACAAACCCTGGATTTACCGCTTCAATTTGTCTAATAACGTCTTGATGTTCGGCAATCACCTTTTCCACTTCGGCGATTGAAAACAACTTCTCACAAGAAATATGGTGAAATCGGTTATCGTAAAGTACATCTTCAAGAGTTTGTCTTATGATTTTTGCCTGAAATTCCAAAAACAGAAGAAGAGCCACAGCAGTCAAAAGCGATATTACCACGATTCTCTTTTGTTTCGCTTTCATCGCTCATTCCCTCATCGCATGGGATTAATGGTGGTTACCTGGCTTTCCAATTAGCAAGAGTGATACCAATAATTGCTAAAATCATCAGGCCAGACAACCCTAACAACGAGAAGGAGATTTTGTAGCTTATATCGTCAGGCAGCGCCCTGCCCAGCCCCTGAACAAGAAAACTTACACCCAGACTTATCACGATCCACCGCCCTATTTGCTCAATAATCCTTGATGAGTGCTTCAGGTTCGGGGTAGTAAAAACTTCGCTCGTGGGCTTAAGGCCCAATAATCGCAATATTTGTCTGTTGAATATCCCCAACAAAATTGTGACAATCCCGATGATTAACCAAAAAGGGAACATGGTATGATTTCCTGTCGTGCTGCTGCTTTGGCGCAACAACGGTTTGCGTTCGCGTAGCACCCTGTGGGTAGCGGCGGTGGGGCGGGCGTGGATTCTGCTTGAGAGCAGGACTGCCGCGGAGCGGCGTGCTGAGGCGTAGTATAAACCCAATTTGGCGGGGCGAATCCCCCGCTTCGCCTCCACGCCGATCATTGCCCTGACGGCCCTGGCCATGTCCGGCGACCAGGAACGCTGCCTGGTGGCAGGCGCTAACGAATATATGATCAAACCGGCCAGCCTCAAGACGCTGATGAAGGCCATCAGCCAATTGCTGGGTCAGAAAAAATGAATAACTGAAACAATGTAAGGAGGGTCCTCAGGAATCCGAGATTAGTAGACGGCAAACAAGGGGAACAACCCGAGGCAAGTCGGCGTCATCTTTACAAGATGAAATTCCGAACTCAGTTTTTCATAGTAATTGGTCTGCTCATCCTTGTCCTTGGCATCAGCCTACTCACATTCCCAACACGAGATCAAAAGCCCGCGCAAGTCTTCCCTGCCACGATCAACCGCGACTGCGCTCCGTGGGATGGGGCAGCGTTTACGATATCCTTTCGTTACGATCCGATAACCGCCATTACGATTTCCATCTGGCAATCACCGAGTTTCACATTTCCCGTCACTTTTTCGTTTCCTGACGAAACCATGAGAGCTGGCATTGCGTACTCCCTGCCAGAACTTGATCCGCTTGAGGAATTGACCGGCAAAGTGTTCTTTCAACGCCTGGATGAAGGGAATCCTGTCGAAGGCGAGTTCAACCTCACGTCCGAAAGAGGCGGGCGGTTCAAAGGGAGTTTCAAAGCCTACTGGGGAAATCAAATTGCGATGTGCGGGTAAAGTTTCCCTCGAAACAGCCATTGAAAAGATAAAGACCTGAATCACTCATGAAAACCAGGCTCAGCCTCAGGACTGCTTGACGGAGCGGAAAGATCAATTAAAATTGACATCAATTATCCGTACAACCAAGGAGAAAGGTCTATGAACCGGAAAACATTTTTATTGCTCATCGTGATGATTGGACTTATCATTTCCTCACCAGCTTGCGGACTCGCAGGGTCTGCTGCTTCGTCAGCGCCAACGCTGCCTATTGATCCGATCACAATTAGCGATGATTTGACTTCGATTGATTTGTGCAAGGCAATCCCACAGGAAGACATCGAAACCGTTATGGGAGTCAAATTAGTGCAGGCTCCAACGCGTTTTACGTATCGCAATGCAGAGGGCACGAGCGGTTGTTTTTATGAAGGGCCAACCGACTCCGACCGGGAGAGGCATTTCGGTTATGTCGTCCTCACACCATTGGATGTTTATGGCAATCAACCACTTTTTCAAAATGCGGATGTCAGCGGCATCGGAGATGGGGCCTATTTCAACAACGGCTCGGACGCGCGTCAGTTGTGGGTAAAGATTGATAACAAGGTTGCATTTGTCATTGCATTCGGTGATGTCGCGAAAGAGGCAGGTGCAAAGGCGATTGCAGAGCTGATGGTTGCGGCGCTCAAATAGCTCAATTTTCAGTCTGCTTTGGCCGGTTTCTTAAGTGCACGACGAAGTGGTAGTGGGTAAAATTCCCGATCCTGAGTTTATTCCATGTTCAACGTCTGTCACAGTTGCGGGCTTTACCGCGCCGACAAGATCATCGACCCATCGGGGTCCGGTCCTTACGCCATCTGCCCGGACTGTGGGCACAAGCATCCATTCCAGCAGTTGCCGTTATTGATCGTCGCCGGTGCGAGCGGCGCGGGAAAGTCGAGTGCGTGCCAGGCTCTGATCGGCAATCTTGAGGATGTCGTCCTGCTGGATACAGACATCCTGTGGCGACCTGAATTCAACAAGCCGGAAAGCAAATGTCGTGATTTCTTCGAGACCTGGCTGCGCCTGGCAAAGAACATATCACAATCAGGGAGGCCAGTGGTGTTATTTGGCGCAGGGATGGGCGTGCCGGAAAACATCGAACCCTGCGTGGAACGACGCTATTTCTCCAACGTCCATTATCTGGCCCTGGTATGTGACGACGAAGTACTAGCGCAACGATTGAAAGCGCGTCCTGCCTGGCGCGGCAGCAGCGTTCAAGCT
>DATDRD010000295.1:0-5469 GCA_035291925.1 Anaerolineales bacterium | reverse complement strand
ATAGCGGTCTGTGTCGCAGCGCGGCTAAATATCATTGTTGCGGGCAATACAAGTTCAGGCAAAACCACGTTTCTCAATATTCTGGCTCGTTCCATTCCCGATCATGAACGCATCGTCACCATTGAAGATTCCATCGAGTTACAAATGATGCAGACCCACAAGATCTCGCTGGAAGCCAGGCCGCCCGATTACAACGGCGAGGGACAGGTTACGATACGCGATCTCGTAAAGAACTCCCTGCGTATGCGCCCGGACCGCATCATCGTGGGTGAAATCCGCGGCGGTGAGGCATTGGATATGCTTCAAGCCATGAACACCGGCCACGATGGCTCGATGACGACCGTCCACTCCAATGGCCCGCGTGATACGCTCTCGCGTCTCGAGACGATGACGCTGATGGCTGGGTTCGAGCTGCCTGTTCTCGCGATCCGCAAGCAAATTTCAGCGGCGCTTGACCTGATCGTCTATCTAACCCGTTTCCCGGATGGGACTCGTAAGGTTACGCAGATCTCCGAAGTGGCTGGCATGGAGTCGGAAGTCATCACCCTGACGGATCTCTTCATATTTCAGCAGAACGGAACGGATCAAGAAGGAAGGCCCCTTGGACAATTCCGGCCAACAGGCTTGCGTCCGATGTTCTCTCCCAAATTGGAGGCAATGGGATATAGGCTGGATCGCCAGATGTTCATGGTCAGATAGCGACTATGATGTCACTCTGAGGGAGCATTTTCTGCGACCGACACTTGCACCTGGCGCAAGTGCAGGTGAGAGTCTCGATGGGAGTATTAGAGATGCTTCGCTTTGCTCAGCATGACATGAGAAAAGCAGCAACCTGAGTCAATTATGCGGAACAAAAATTCTCGGCGAACTTTCACCGAGATTTTTGCTTTAATCACATTTATGATTCCAAAATCATATCACTTGTCTCATCGAGTTTTGCAACTTCCTCATCTGTCAGTCTCCAGCCGAGCGCGCCCGCGTTCTCCTGAGCCTGTTCTGCGTTCTTTGCACCAGGGATGGGCAGCGCGCCTTTGCAGATTACCCAGTTCAATGCAACCTGCGCGTTAGACTTGCCGCCGTGGTCCTGTCCGGTCTCGGTCATCAATTTGAGGAGAGGTTGTATCTTGCCAAGCAGATTGGCATAAACCCTGGCGCGTGAACCGGGCGGGGGGTTATCCACACTGTATTTGCCTGTAAGTAATCCCTTTTCAAGCGGACTGTACGCAATTAAGCGTATGCCCAGTTCCTTGCACCTTGCCAGTGTGCCATTCTTTTCCACCGCACGATTCAATAGACTGTAATGCACCTGGTTGGACGCCAGTGGAACATTATGGCGGGCAAGCGCGGAATAGGCCGCAAGCATGCGCGATTGTCCAAAGTTTGAAACACCCGCAGTGCGTGCCAGGCCGCTCTTCACGCATTCCGCCATCCCTTCCATCATTGTTTCTGTGCTCATCAGGGGGCTTGGCCAGTGGATCTGGTACAGGTCCACATTCTCAATTCCCATGCGGGCAAGGCTGCCCTGCAATGCTCGCGGCAATGCGGCCTTCCGAAACCTCCAGGGCACCGGAAAGAACTTGGTTGCAATCAGAACAGGCTGATCGGTCTCTTTGAGAAATCGGCCAAGCAGGCGTTCAGAAAGACCGTTCCCATAAAGTTCCGCGGTATCGATAAAATAGATACCCTCATGAATGGATGTTTGAAAAACCTGGCGTACTTCTTCCACACTATACCCGTGCCCATACTGCCATACAATTCTATCGCCCCATTGCCAGGTGCCGAGCCCCATTTCTATCGCGTGCAGGAATCTGGTTTCACTGCTTATTTCGCTCAAGGCTCTCCTCCGGAAGAATGAGCGGATTGTATCTTAAAACAGGATTGCATCATAGCCAGCATTTCCAATTCAGGTTAAAATTCAGCCCGCTCAAAACATCGGAACTAATGGAACGCGAGACTTATCCCCTTCACCCCTCTCCATTTGAGAACGCCAAATGGAGAGGGGATGGGGGTGGGGTAGTCTGGCGCTCCCTGAGTTCCCGGGAGATGAATGTGACTCAAGATTCTGAACCGCGGGATGTCGAATCCGCTTCCCACCTAAGCCGCCGGCTGGGTCTGCCCTTTTCGAATTTATCCCTGCTGACGCGTGCTCTTACACACCGTTCATACATCAATGAAAACCCCAGTTCACTGGAGGATAATGAACGGCTCGAATTCCTCGGGGATGCCGTGCTCGACTTTATCGTCGGCGCGTGGGTCTATCATCGCTTTCCCGAAATGCCGGAGGGCGACCTGACCAAGATGCGCTCAGCTATTGTCCGTAACGACCAGTTGGCTACCTTCGCCCGGCAACTGGATTTAGGTCGTGCGCTTCTGCTTGGACGCGGTGAATATTCATCGGGTGGGGCGGAACGCGACGTATTGTTGGGCTCCACCTTCGAGGCGCTGATCGGAGCGTTGTATCTGGATGCAGGCATCGAGGCGGTGGATGCGTTTGTCCGTCCCATGTTGGAGGATGCGAAAGGTTTCATCCTGGACGAAATCCATGATCCCAAAAGCCGCTTGCAGGAATGGGCGCAGGCTGAAAAGATGGGTACTCCACAATATGTAACCGTTGGATCAAGCGGGCCGGACCATGCGAAAATGTTCGAGGTCGAAGTCCGCATCCAGGGCCTGACCTATGGCAGGGGACATGGTTCAAGCAAGAACATTGCCGCGCGGATCGCCGCACAAACTGCGCTCGAAACGCTGGGTATTTCATTCAAATAAATTATGCATCGAATCTTCATATGCCTCTTCGTCTAAAATCCCTCGAATTACAAGGTTATAAAACGTTCGCCTCCAAAACCACTTTTGAGTTCGCGAGCGGCATTACCGCGATTGTCGGGCCGAATGGCTCGGGCAAGTCAAACATCGCTGATGCTTTGCGTTGGGTGCTCGGAGAGCAGTCCTATTCACTTTTGCGCGGCAAAAAGACCGAGGACATGATCTTCAGTGGTTCCGAGCATCGCGCCCGCGCAGGCATGGCTTCCGTACATATTGTTTTTGATAACAGCAACGGATGGCTTCCCATTGACTTTGCGGAAGTTGGCATGACGCGCCGCGCCTATCGTGATGGTCACAACGAGTATCTACTCAATGGCCAGCATGTGCGACTGCGCGACCTGAACGAGTTGCTCGCGGCTTCGGGTTTGTCCGAGCGCACGTATACGATTATCGGTCAGGGACTGGTGGATGCCTCACTGGCGCTGAAAGCTGATGAGCGCCGACGTCTTTTCGAAGAAGCAGCAGGTGTCGGCTTGTACCGCGTCCGCCGCGAAGAAGCCCTCAAAAGACTTGAAAATACCCTGCGCAATCTTGAGCGCGTGCTCGACATTATGTCTGAACTTGAGCCGCGCCTGCGGAGCCTGGAACGCCAGGCGAAACGCGCAATTGAATACTCCCGCGCACAGGCTGATCTGAAGATCATTCTGCGCGAATGGTATGGCTATCACTGGCACCGTACCCAACAGGAGTTAACCAACACGCATGAGGTCCTGAAAGTACAGGAGGCGCGCGTTCAGGAAGCGCGTGGGGCCCATCAGAAAGCACAGGCGCAATACACTGCATTCCGCGAGAAATTAACGAGCTTGCGTACGCAGCTCAATGTATGGCATCGCCAGTCTGCAGAGTTACACAGCCAGCACGAACAGGTCAGCCGCGAACTGGCAGTTCTCGAAGAGCGTCGTCGTTCGTTGCTTGTGACACAGTCGGCGGTCCTGGCGGATAAAGAACGCGCCTCCGACGAAGAGAAACTTGCGCGTGAGCGCTTGGATGAAGTCCTGCAGGAAGTCGCGCGGCTGCAATCCGAGTATGATGAGGCGCAGAAGCAATACACAGAAGCGCAACAGACGTTGCGGGCCAGCCAGGGTGAACGTGCCTCCTTCGAAGAAAAACTGCAGAACGCCCGCGCTCAAATCGAAACGTGGAATGCGCAACGCGCCGAATCACAGGCGCGCCTCGATGAATTGGCGTCGCGCTTAGTCACCTTGCATACTCGGCTCGAGAATGCGGACAGGGCCATTGAATCTGCTGAGACCACTGCGCGCCAGGCGCGGGAAAAGTATGTACATGCGCGCGAAATTCGCGAAGTTGCCGAAGAAGAACTGCGCAAGGCAGACGAGAAACAGGAAACAGTAAGGCAGGAAGTCGAAAGGCTTGAAAGTGAACGGCGTGCCAGAATCGAAGAACGCGCGCATCGTCTCAACGAGCATACTCGTGTCAAAACACAGATCGAGGTACTCGATCAAGCCGCAGAGTCACTGGCTGGTTATGCGGAAGGTGCGCGCTTTTTGCTCAATGCAGCCCGTCAATCGCGCCTCAACGGTGCACATGGCGCGTTGAGCGCGGTACTCGATGTGCCTGCCGACCTTGAGGTCGCGATCTCTGCTGCGCTAGGCGATACGCTGGATGCCATTCTCCTGGATGCAAACGAAATCGATGAGGCTTTGCTGTTGCTCGAATCCGATGAAGCCGGCCGCGCTGTTCTACTGCCGCTTGGAGAGGGGGATCGCCAGTCGATTAGTAAACCCAACGATGATGCTTTTCTCGGTGTCGCATCCGAACTTGTCAACGCGCCGGAGCATCTGCGCGCGGCGGTTCACTTGATGCTCGGGCAAACGCTCGTTGTCCGTGAGCGCGGGTCCGCACGTCGTCTGGTCAGGGAGTTGCCGATTCACGGGCGCGTTGTGACGCTGCGTGGAGAAGTCTTCCGCGGGGACGGGCTTGTCATCGCGGGGAAGGCCGCTTCCCCTGGCGGGTCAGCCTTGAGTCGGCCGCGCCGGAAACGGGAGCTGGCCGAATCTCTGGCCACGCTCGATGGGCAGATCGAGTCTTTGAATCGTAATGTTGAATCGCTTTCCACGAGGATTACGGAGGCGCAACGCGAGTTCGCTCAAGCGGATCGCTCGGCGCGCGCAGCACGCGTCAGATTAGACGAGGCTCAGGGAGTCGAGCAGCAGGCTGGATTGCAGTTTGAAACGACGCGCAGACAGCTGGAGTGGCACAAGAGTCAGCAGGTCCAGTTGAAAGCCGAGGCGGAGGACGCGGCTGCAATTCGTCAAAATCTAATTCATTCACAATCCGGGATCGAATCTGAATCAGCAGGTTTCCTGGACGAAGTGCGCACTCTTTCTGCCCGGTTAAACCAGATGGATCTGGCCGATGAGCAGGAACAGGTTACTTATTGGAGTACGCGTGTGGCTGTGGTGGCAAGAGCGCTGGAGGACGCCCGCGCAAGCCGGGAGGAAAGAGGGAAGGATGTAGAGAAGTTCGATGCGCGGCGTTCTGAGTTCATGAGTCGTCTGCAGGACGCTGAGACTTCGTTGGTCAGTTTGGATCAGGATAAGTCTTCGCTGCGTGAGCGTGAAGGCGCGTTACATTCACAGATCGAAGAGTTGCGCACACAGATTGATCCTGCAGAGAAAAACTTGG
>DATDRD010000294.1:0-3183 GCA_035291925.1 Anaerolineales bacterium | reverse complement strand
TCATCGCCTGGCGCACCTTGTTGACGGTCACATAGCGCGGCGGTTGTTCCGCAGCCTGAATGCCCACGACAGCGGGCAAGTCAACTTCCATTTCGGCGATCAGCCCGCCAGGATATTCTTTGCGTACAACGATCCTGCCATTCTGCACATTCACGCCTGACACATAGCCTACGTATGGCATTCTCAGGTATTCAGCCACCAGGGGACCCATGGAACCATCAAGATCATTATGCGCTTGCACACCGGTCAGAATCAGATCAGGCTGAAGTTCCTTTAGAACGATGGCAGTGGCTCGCGCCATGGCATGGTTGTTCACCATCGCGTCAGAATCGCCGCCCATAAGTTTGATCAACTGATCACCGCCTTTGGCGACAGCGGTATAGAGCACATCATCTGCCCCTTCAGCGTTCGGTCCAATGACAGTCACCCGCGCGCCGCTGCGTTCTTTTAGCAAAATGGCTTGCTCAATGGCATGCTCGTCAAACTCATTGATGATCAGGCGCAGAAAATCCATATTCAGGGCCGTTCCGCTCTGGTCAATTTCGAGTTCTTCAACCAGGTCGGGAACGAGATTGAAGATGGCAACTATGTTCATGTGTTACCTCCGCTTCTCGGTTGTACTACCCAATTGCCTCGGCGAGCAGTTCAGCGATATCTTTAACGATCAACTGTCCGCCTCCATTCAGGGATTTGACAGCATCCTCGAAGCGCGGCGTCTCATACGGGCAGGCCACTGCCAGGATGTTTGCACCCGCAGTCATTGCCTCGCGAACGCGCCACTCCGACATACGAACATGCGCCTTTTCCCATTGAAAACCATCCAGCCACATTCCGCCGCCGCCACCGCCGCAACATAGACTGTTGGTATGGTTATGTGCCATTTCCACCAACTCCACGCCGGGGATGGCTTCAAGCAATGCGCGAGGCTGGTCGAAGATGCCATTGGCACGGCCAAGGTAACACGGATCGTGATACGTGACTTTGGCCTTCACCTCGCGCTTCAGCAGTGGCTTGAGCTGGTCGAGCCGCTCGATCAGATACTCGGTGTAGTGTTGAACCGGGTAGGAAATACCCAGTTGTGGATACTCGTTTTTGATGGCGTTATAAGCGTGAGGGTCTGTTGTAATAATCTTGTTGAATTGGTACTTGCTGAACGCTTTCCCATTCTTCTCTGCCAATATTTCGAACAGGCCGCGTTCACCTGCCAGCCGCTGTGAATCGCCATCGCTGGACTCATCGGGGCCTAGGATCCCGAAATCCACGCCGAGGGCATTGAGGACTCTGGCCAGCGCTTTCGTGGCCGACTGGACGCGAGGATGATAGGAGGCATAATCGCCGACGAACCACAAGACATCCACAGGCCGTCTTGCCTGTGCCATGACCGTGACCTGCGGCTTGACATCCTTAGCCCAGTCAGCCCGCTTGCGAGGAGATTCACCCTGAGGGTTGCCATACCGCTGAGAGTTTGCCAATGCAGTCTGAAGTTCCGCCGGAACGTTGCCAGCCAAAAGCAATTCCTCTTTAACACTGGTCATCAAACCAAATGTAAGCGGAATCTTTGACGGGCATACCGCAGTGCAGGCATAGCAGGAAACGCACATCCAGACTGTGTCGGTCTCCAACACCTTATTGAACCTGTCGGCGCGCAGCATGGCGATGAGTCTGCTTGGCGGGTAGGTCATCAAATAGCCGAAGGGACAAATGCCGCTGCAATTTCCGCACTCCAGGCAGACTCTTAACTGCTCACCATGCGGTGTGGCCGCAAGGACTTTATCGTAAAACGAATGCACTACTGCTTCCGTGGTAACCATGGATCAACTCCTAACAAACCTCAAAAAATCAAGAGAAGGGCCTTCTTCGCGGGTCAACCCCGCACGAACTTGCTCATCTGTCATTTGGGGCATAGTCCCTCCACTCAACTCAACCCTGCCTGATCCACCACCTTTATGAGGTGGGAACCAAATACAGCCAGGTGCTCATCCCTCGAGCAACAACGAAATAAATCTACCCCACCTACTCTTATTATTGTGATTTTATTCACGAATTCGAGTACTGAATGTCATTGAAACACAATGCAAATAGTCATCAGTGAAAGTGTTCACAACGGCATGATTTCGTCTGATAAAAGAAAGGTGCGCCGACCGAGTCAAAAACACGCCCGATGAATCGGACGTGTTTTAGCGGGGAGGACAGGATTCGAACCTGCGACCGAGGATTTCGCCCCGGTAACCGCTTAGCAGGCGGCCCCATTCGACCACTCTGGCACCTCCCCAGATTTTGCCGAGTAGCGACTTCCCTGGCACTGTACTCTTTACAATCGCAGGTGTGGTCGCTTTTGTCATAGAAACTGAAGTTGTCACTACTGGATGATGGTGAGCGGAGGGAGTGGGATTCGAACCCACGTTGGTGTGACCCAAACATGTTTTCAAGACATGCGCCTTCAGCCGCTCGGCCATCCCTCCAGGCGGGACGATTTTACCATAAACAAATCCGGAATCGAGCATCGATGTGGCTTTTTGCTTTCCGCCCCCATTACGTTCAAACGGCCTTGAGTAGAAGCCTTACTGTTTTGTAAGGTCACCCGAAGTTAACTGAACTGCAAGGCTTAAATACCTGCCAATCCTTGTGGATGGAAATCTCCTGGATAGAATCATAGTTGAAAGGAGTTCTTCAATATGTCAACAATCTCATCCAAGCAAGAAAAATCGCACGGCCTTGTGGATCCTATTTACGTTTTGGTTTTCCTCGTTCTGATCCTCGCCCTTCTGGTTCTTGGACCTCTGACCGGCAACATAAACAATTCTTTTAGCGGTGCTTTGGGAACTCTGGGTAAGTCACCTGCTGGCGTGTCTGCCAGGGCTGAAGTCTCTTTCACCTCAGACCAACGGTACTGGGATGCAAATTGTAGTCATGGATGGTCCTCAGATTCCAGCTGTGATAATATTGTTCTAAGGTCGCAATCTTGTGTGGCAGAAGTTGCCTCAGCTTACTGTTCAGCATATGCTGACTACCTGCAGCAATTCCGTAGTCAATAACCGGTAATATCTACTGCCGGAATTTCTGGCAAGCATTGAAAATCTCCAGGTTCTTCACGAACCCGGAGATTTTTCTTACATGGACGCCTGGAGGTCTTTGCGAACGTTTGTGCACTCAACCCTGACTCCCGTGTCACGAATCCTGACA
>DATDRD010000293.1:0-3518 GCA_035291925.1 Anaerolineales bacterium | reverse complement strand
CCCCAAAATCAGAACGGGAATGGTGGGCGATGAATGAAATTGAACGTCTGCAACACGAACTCGCCCAAGCCAAGGAAGATATGGCTCAATGGAAATTCAGATTTGAAGAATGTGAGAGCGATTGGGAGAAAGCCATAAAAGATTTAACCCAGATCAAGGAGCAATAATCACTTAGGCCAAGCGTTCTCGATGAAGTCCACCAAAGCATCATGTTCCGCTGCTAGTTGTCGATAGTCTGTAGCACAGTCAGCATGATACTGGACCTCGGCTGATTTTGTAATGGTAGAAGGGGTTTGCTTTTCTGCATCAGTGAGGATGGGGGTTTCGGGCACTCCACGGGCATTGTTGAGCAACCCGACAGCCCCGCGAGACAGATCACACTGAGAATTATCTTTGACATATTTGATGACCTCCTGCTTGACGAAGATTTTATCACGCTGGATGTTCAAAGTTTTGACTTGAAGATCAGACAAGGCTTTTTCGGAGGCTTCCCTAGCCTGTTTCTCAAGTTGAACGGACTTCTCCAGTCGAGCAATCTCTCCGGCGTTATAGAACTTCTTGACCACCCATCCACCCAAGATCATGCCGATAACCAAGGTAATCCCGCCAATCCAGAAATAGGACTTGAATCTGGCGAGCAGGGCGATCATCGCTCAGTCAGGACGACTTCATTGTTTTCATGCTACCTTCTTCCTGCTTCCATCGGTGGAAACAATCTCATCCGGGATGCAGTCATCAATAGCGTCAGCAGCCAGCCAAGCGAAATTCCAGCAGACTGTTTTCCACGATGATGGTTTTAAATCGTCTACTTGTTTCGGATGATTCATCATAGATTGGTTGTTCATGCCAAAATGATAAACATCGTTAAAGACTTCTCTCGCCTTGGGCGACCATTTCATCCATTGTTTCTGGGGGACTTTGTGCTGATTTTTCATAAATAACCTCTCTTAATGTCTGAACTTGAACTTGGCGAACAAGGCGATCAATGTCTACGTCTTTCCTTGAGAATCCTGACCTTCTTCTTCCTCCGGTCTATTGGGACATTCATTCTGCGATAGACTTCCGGGGCGGCTTTACCGACCATGCGTTTGAGAAAGACAGAATAAGCCAGATTGGAGAACAAGGAAGCCGTTAGAGCGGCCCCCATCCAGTGAACTGTGGCATCAACCCAGATTAACAAGGCCAGTAATCCCGTGACCAATGGAGAGATGACAAACCAGATCAGTTGAGCCGGAAGATTCTTTTTCAGGTAGATCGCTACCCACTTGACCGCTTGGGTGAGCATGAGAGAGCCGATGACCAAGTAACCCATTGAAGGGGTCAGCATGGCAGTGAAAGTCGAGACGATGGCGTTAATGATATTCGTTATTGTTTGAGGGTCCATTATTTAGTTATCTCCACGCGATTAAACCATCCTAGAGCGTTTTGTGTTATACTTCCAATATGGCAAAACCACTTAATCTTGCTGGTAGGAAATTCGGTAGATTGACAGCAATTTCTAGAGAAAGACGTGGTTCTCATGGGCATTGGATTTGTCGTTGTGATTGCGGGAAAACACATTCCGTCCGTGTTGGGCATTTGTTTAGTGGCGCAATAAAAAGTTGCGGCTGCTTTCATAATGAAGTTCTTTCCATAAATAAAAAAACTCATGGTAGAAGAAAAGACAGAATATATGCTGTCTGGTGCTCTATGAAGCGACGCGCAAAAGGTAATCATCCTTCGTATAAAAATATCGACATGGACCCAAGATGGGAAAAGTTTGAAGCTTTTATTGAAGATATGGGGGAGCCAACTAAAGAATCTTACACAATTGATAGAATCAATAATAAACGTGGATATTGGTTGAATAATTGCCGTTGGGTTAGCATGAAAGTTCAACAGAGAAATAGAACTAACAACCGCATGATTACTCATTATGGTAACACGCTTTGTGTGGCCGAGTGGTCAGAGAAACTTGGTATTCCATATTTTTCTTTATACTCAAGATTAAAAATCATGGATTGGAATATGAAGTTAGCAATTAGTTCTTTTCAATAGTTATTCTATTCATCCAACCAACCGCGAATAATTCTTGGCTCGGGTCTTGAAGTAGTTGTAGATACCGACAACCTTGAGCGACATTTACCACCTTCAATAAAAATTCAAGTTTTCGGGTGGCTAAAAATGCACTAATAGCGCCTAATGTCTGTTGTCCTATTTTTCCATCCTCGGAGATATCTTTATAAAGTGTTTGATTTTTGTTGAGGATGTTGAGGGAGTTTTGCAGGATTTTGATAGCTGCCACGACGCCCATGTTGACTCCGGTATCATAAAGCTCATCGGCAATCTCCTGCTGTTGAATCACGTCCCCGTTGATCGCGGTCCAGAAGTTGTCATGATAAAATTTGACGACAAGGTTTGAAATATCCGGGTCAGTTTCCAGATTTTTAGGAAAGTCGGATTCCAGCTTAAGCCGGTCAACAATTTGCCAGCCTTCCCAATCAGGATGCCGTTTGCGGGCGATGCCTCGGTAAGTCTCGCCGCCTCGGTCATTGGAATTATCCGCATATCCTCCTTCATGGCCGGAAGTTTTGCGGTAACTGATCGAGAATTGAGCCATTATTTATCCACCCGGCGATGGTTCATTGCTTCTCTAGTACCCGGTCTATCCGTTGTGACAGAGTTTTCATATCCTGTTTGACCTCAGTTATGGAAGATTTGACATTCTCCATATCGGTTTTGAAAGTCCCATAAAGTACTCCCCCGATGATGGCGGCGGATATAATCGTTTCCAGCAGCCGGGTTTTATTGAGTTTATTGGATTGCCCCACCTGTAGGACAAAAGGTAACGATTCGACTAACTTATGCCAATGTTCCATTCACGAACTCCTGATCGCTTCAACGTGATATTTCGGCCATCCTAGCGGACTGAAATGCGCTGCATCCTCACCAGCCACTATCGGCGGGTCGAGGTCGCGCCCGAACCAGTTTATCAGCCGCGTTCCACCTCTCAGAACCAGCGCAGGCCCTTCCCGCTGGTCAACGTAATGCGAATGGGCATCCAGACCTTTCAGCCCGACAAACTCAAATCCCGGCCCCTGGCGGACGCTGGTATGTCCGCCGAACAAACGCATGGCGGTCAGAAACGAGCCTGATAGCTTTTTCGCGCTCCATTCTTCTCGTAGCTCGTCGCCGACCGCGTCCTCGAACAACCAGCCTCCGCCGTCTGTTTCCACCACCACATCCCGGAACGAGCCGAGCGTCGCTCTGGCGCAGCGCTTTTCCTCCCCCCGCTTAGGCCACGATATCCAGCCATCGGGCACGCCGTCGGGCGTGATTCTGATCGTGAGTGCGCGGGTGTCTATTGGATTGTGGATCACTACATCGTCCAACAGCGGTGAACCGCAGTTTTCCAGAATCACCGGAGCGCGAATGCAGACGTTGCGAATTCGCGGATGCCATGCGCTCAACGTAATTGGGATATCTATAAATGTATTGCCGGAACCTGTTCCCTCAATGACGACATTTGGATCGTAACG
>DATDRD010000292.1:0-14567 GCA_035291925.1 Anaerolineales bacterium | reverse complement strand
CAAAATGAGATCGAAGCAAAACTCGCGGCGCGCGTCTGCAAGCGGATGGCAGTCAAAGCGGGGCAGGCCTTATCAAACGAAGAACAGCGCGCCTTGCTGACCGACCTTGAAGCCTGTGACTCGCCGCGCACCTGCCCGCATGGCAGGCCTACGATGATCCATCTTTCTGTGGACATGCTCGAGCGCCAGTTTGGGAGGCGCGGTGCCCGCTAGACATCAGGCATTTGGTGAGTTGACCGGGTTATTCGCCCAATATGGTGTTGAATCATTCCTTAAGTCCACAAACCTGCTGGTTGTGTTGCTCGACAGGGATGGAGAATTACTCTCGTGGAATCCATCTTTCGGTATGATCCACCAGGCTCTGCCCGATAGGAAATTACTGAAAGATTTTCTTTCCCCGTCCAGCATGGCTTTGTTCGATGAACTTCTTTCAAGCACACTTCGTGAACACGTCAGAACGCGGGGAAAGCTGCGATTTGCTGACGAAAATCGAAGGGGGGATTTTGCAGCTCTCACCATCCCGTTGCCGGATGACCGCATTCTATTTATTGCAGAGCCAGTCCGTGCAACGACAGAGCTCAAGGCGGTTACAGCGGAACTGCAAAAAACGAAACGTTCTCTGGCAATAAAAGAAACGGAACTAAAGGCCGTCATCGCCCAGGCGGATGAAGTGGCTAACACAGATGCATTGACCTTCCTCCCGAACCGGCGGCAGATGATTGGGGATTTGCAGCGCGAAGTGATTCTCTCAGATCGTTACGACACGCCGCTTGCCATCTCCATGCTGGATATTGCCCACTTTAAGAATATTAATGATACCTACGGCCATCCAGTTGGGGATGAAGTCCTGCAAAGGCTTGCCGGTGAGTTGCGCCAGCGTATTCGCCAGCCCGATACGATCGGGCGCTACGGTGGCGAGGAGTTTCTGGTCATCCTGCCGCATAGCACATTGCAGGCTGCAATTGAACAGGCTGAGCGCCTGTGCAGGCATGTTCGGTCTTTGTTGATTAAATCGAAAGGGCCAGAGATTTCATTGACGATCAGCATTGGGATCGCCCAATATAAAACACACAAGGAAGATTGGCAAACATTTCTCAGCCGCGCGGATGCCGCTCTCTATCAAGCAAAAAATAACGGCCGCGATCGATGGGCTGTATCTGAGGAATAGAGATGAGAGCTCTCTGGCTTGAAAACAATGAAATTTCATTACGTGATGTCCCTCGACCACACAAACCCGATGAAGCGTTGATCAAAATACGCAAAGCGGGTATTTGCAGTACTGACCTTGAACTGGTCAAAGGTTACTATCCATATACAGGCATCCTTGGTCATGAGTTTGTCGGTGACGTGATTGAAGCAGATGATGCCTCCTGGATCGGCCAGCGCGTAGTGGGGGAGATCAACGTTGTCTGCAATCAATGTGAACAATGCCTGAACGGACGTCCCACTCATTGTGAGAATCGCACAGTGTTGGGCATCGTCAATCGTGACGGGACGTTTGCGGAATATACGACACTTCCGCTGGCGACTTTGCATCGTGTCCCTGATTCAGTGCCTGATGAGATGGCTGTCTTCACCGAACCCCTCGCCGCGGCGCTGGAGATTCAACAGCAGGTACAGATCAAACCCACCGATCGCGTATTGCTTGTTGGCGCGGGGCGGCTCGGGCAGCTCATCGCCCAAACGCTCGCATTGACGGGTTGTGATTTGCGCGTCGTCGCGCGTCATACACACCAACAGGGTCTATTAAAAGCTCGTGGAATCAGGATCATTGCCGAAGAGGAGATCCAACCCTGGAGATGGGATGTGGTCGTGGAGGCGACTGGATCGCCGGGCGGTTTTTCTTTAGCGAGGCAGGCCATTCGTCCGCGGGGGACGCTGGTTCTTAAGTCCACATATAAGGGTAATTTGGATATCAACTTCTCCTCAATCGTTGTGGATGAGATCAACATCGTCGGGTCGCGCTGTGGCCCGTTCGAACCCGCGTTGCGCCTGATGGAAGCAAGGCAGGTCGATCCCGCCGTTTTGGTCATGGATGAATTCAAGTTGGGAGCCGCATTAAAAGCATTTGAGCGCGCCGGGGAAACAGGCGTGCTCAAAGTGCTGGTTGGGCCTTAACGTCATTGAGATTCGATCGTGCGTGGCATGATCCTTGATGAACGCGGCAGGTGAATGGTGAAAGATGTTCCGACACCCATCTTGCTTTTTACTTCAATGCGGCCATTATGTCCCTGTATGATCTGTTTGCAAATGGAAAGACCAAGTCCCGTGCCTGTGGCTTTGCCCTCGTGTTCGCGCACGCGATAGAATTTCTCGAAAAGGTGAGGAGTGGATTCTTCCGGGATGCCCAGGCCGGTATCCTGGATGGTGATGGATTCCTCGGTTTCGCTGAAATTACTGTTGATAATTACAGATCCATTCGTGCGGTTGTACTTGATCGCGTTGCTCAACAGGTTGAGTAATACCTGTTTGATCTTATCGCGGTCGGCTTCCATGAGCGGCATGTCGCTCGGGACCTCGACGCGGATCTGGACATCCGTCTCCTGTGCCTTGGACGTCATCACATCACAGCATTCATAAATCAGATCTGCCACGCTAAAGCGCGTTTTGCGGAATTGCACGCGTCCTGATTCCAGGCGTGCCAGATCAAGGAAGGAGGATGCAAGCGAATTCAGCCTCAATGTCTCGCTGTGAATGTTGTTGACGATCTGGTCACGCTGCTCGCGCGACATTTCAGGACGGAGCAACAGGTACGTGGCTGTGCTGAGCGATGCCAGGGGTGTACGCAGTTCGTGGACGAACTGTGCGATCAAGTCCGACTGCTGGAATAAACGTGCGTTCTCTATCGCAACTGCCGCTTGTGCGCCCAGCACCGTGAGCATTGATTCATCGGGGTCGGTGAATCTGCCTCTTTTCTTGTTGACCACCTCCAGCACGCCGACGACTTTGTTCTTCGTAATCAGCGGAATACCCAATAAGGATTTCGTCGAATAACCGATGGTCTGTTCGACATCACTGAAGTAGCGCTCGTCTTTGTGAGCATCGTCAATCCGTAGGGATTTGCGGTTGGTCACGATCCAGCCGGCGAAGCTCTTGTCGAGCGGGACGACGAGTCCGCGCATGGTAGGCTCGTCTATATTGGTGGCAACTTGAAAGTAGAGTTGACGCGCCGTATCGTCATAGAGCATGATCGAGGCGGCTTCGGCGTGGGTAATATCTGCCGAGGCGCGCACAATGTCATCCAGCAGCGTGTTGAGGTCCAGCGTGGAGGCCAGGTCACGCGAAATTTCGATCAGCCGCAGGTAACTATCCAGTGTTTGTGTTTTGATCTCAGCCATTTCGTGTCCGCTTCGCTATTTCGGGTAATATGGTGGCGACATTGTCCATGATGACGACATCCGCCCGTACGTTTAGATAGGTGGGGGTATTGTTGATAATGATCAAATGCGCGCCGCGGTCAAGGGCTTGCATCGGTAAACCTGCCACGGGGAGGACCTCCAATGAGGATCCGGCGACCATCATCAGGTCGCATTGACGCGCCGCGCGTTGCGCCTCCATCCATGCAGATTGCGGGAGCTGCTCCCCAAACAATATCACATCTGGTTTGAGGATTCCATTGCAACTTGGGCACAACGGGATTTTTCCCTGATCAATGTAAGGCTGCAAAAGCGGCCCTGATTCGAATTGTTTGAAACATTCTGTGCATGAAAGCGTTCGCCATGTGCCGTGCATTTCCACTACATGTTTCGAGCCGGCCTTTTGATGCAATGCGTCGATATTTTGGGTGACAATGGCCTGCAGGTGGCCGGAATCTTCCATTTCAGCCAGGGCTATGTGCGCGGCATTTGGTTGTGCATTGAAGATCTGACTCGCTAATGGATGGAACCAATTGAAGAATCGTTCGGGGGATGTACGAAATGTGCTTAACGAAGCGACCTCCATCGGCTCATCGCGGGACCATAAGCCTGTTCCCTCTGAACGGAAGTCCGGTATGCCCGATGGAGTGGAGATACCTGCTCCGGTCAGCGCGACGGCGCGCTTTGCCTTGCGGAATAACTCTGCCGCGTCCTCGATTGCCGTGATGGTGGCGAGTGCAGGACCGGCAGATTTGGTCATCTGGGAAGTGCCTCTCGTTCCACGATAAAATCGACAAGTTTGTTGACCTGACGCGCGGTCAGGCTTTCAGGCTGGCATAACACTGCGGGGGTTTGCACGCGCGTAGCCTGCACGAACAGCTCGGGAGCAGGCGTAAGGGTGCTGATGATCTCGTGGTCGAGCTTGGTTTGCACCTGGCTGGCTGGCAACTGCGTATCAGAACGAATGCGGTTGTTTAACACCACGTTGATGTTTTTCTTGGGGAGGCCGAGCGCGACGATGTCATCCATCAGCGCCCTGGTGTGGATAATTGTATTCGGCACTCCCTCCAGAATGATCAATGTTTCATCACAATGGCGCAGGATTTTTTCTGCGAAGGGTTGCAGCCCCACACCAAGATCTAGAACTACAAAACGTGCCAATCCGGCCAGCCTGGAAATTATCGTCTCATAATTCGCGGTTTGATTGATCAAGTGCATATCACGCGGGCGGTCAGAGGCAAGTAATAATTTCATCCCCGACATATGATGAACGAGAGATTCGCGTACGCTATCGCGCGTAATCTCGGATAACTTGCTGAGGCTTAACAGATCCACCAGCCCTTTGGAATTTGTCACACCCAGATCCAGCGCCAACGCGCCCTGCCCCGGGAGCATCTCGGCAACAATCACTTCACTCTTGGTGCGTGTGTGCAGACCGGCTCCGAGATTGACTGCGAGGGTAGTGACACCCAGGCCGCCGCGTGCGCCAAGAACGCCGATCACATAACCGCGGGTCTCGTCTCTGCGTGAGCCATCCTCGCCTTTTTTCTCGCTGACGCGGGATAACAGGGTCTTCACACGCGCCTGCAACTCGGCTGGATGCGTCGGTTTGGTCAGGTAATCATTCGCGCCGACCTCAAAACCGGTCACCTTATCATCGAGCTGGGTTTTGGCGGTAAACATCAGGATGGGGGTTTCCATCGTGGATGGATTCTGCCTCAGGCGACGCGTGACCTCGTACCCGTCCATGTCAGGCATCATCACGTCGAGCAGAATCAGATCTGGATCCTCTTCGAACGCCTTATCCAGGCCCTGTTGACCATTGGTTGCTGCGCTGATCTGGTATCCCTGTCGTTGAAGCATTAACCCCACCAGTCGGAGTGTGTCGAGATCGTCGTCGATGATGAGGATTTTTTCGCTCATTCTAATTATTCCTTAATATTGCACCAGTCTAGCATAAAGCACCGTGTAGAGCAAGATAATTACCCTTCCTGCAAGTATGCTATAATAAAGGCGTATTGACGGGACATTGTCCCCGAACTCTGGGGATGACAGGCTTCGACGGGAGAGGCTGGTCCCGGAATGCGAGCCGAGAGGCGCCGAACTCGTAAACTCAGCGCAAAAAATCAAGTGCCAACCGCACTTCCTACGCTGCTATGCCCCTCGCTGCATAAGCGATCAACATAACAGCCGTGGCGCCAAGGCGTCACGCGTCCGCCGTCACCTCCCTCCGCTGGGTGACGGACCGGGCGAGACAATGGCGGAGTGCCGCGCACGACGCCGCTAAACGCGCGAAAGACAAGCGGCTGGTCGTAGGGAGTTCCTGTCGGACGAGACCTCTGCGATGACGAACCTCGACCGACTACGCTCGTAGATTTCCGAGGGTCGATTCTTTCGGACCCGGGTTCAATTCCCGGCATCTCCACTCATACAGATTGACCAGCAGTTGAACTGCTGGTCAATCTTGATTAAGGACTCTTATGAAACGCATCGTGCTTTTCCTGCTCCTTATTTTGAGCTTTGCCTGCCAGCAAGCAACACCCACCCCCGCGCCTGCGCTCTTCCCAACAGGGACGCTTCCTCCTACTCTGATACCTGCCACTATTACACCGCAACCCACTTCTACCCCTGAGCTTACAGCGACTCCGTTGCCACGGTTCTTCACCAACGAGTTTGACTCATCTCTGGCAGGCTGGGTCATCCTCCAGGCAGGCAATGATGCTGTGCCCAATATCAAAACCGAAAACAGCAACCTGATCCTGCAAATGGACTCTCCCTATACATGGCTCTATGTGCTATACGGAGCGCAGGATTATAAGGATATACGTATCGACACACAATTTGAGAATCAGGCGGGTAGCCCATCCTCGGTCGGTTTGATGTGTCGTTACAGCGAGTCAGCTGGATGGTTTGAATACAACGTTTCGACTGATGGAACGTATAACGTGCTTTACGGTCATTGGCTGGCGAATGGGATTGCAGATTACATCCCCATCCTATCCGCATCTTCGAAAGCCATAGGACCCAGTGGGACACCCCAGGAAATTGGATTGATCTGCTCTGATACAACCCTGGAGCTTTATATAGATCAACAGCTCATCCGGAAAGTGGATGTTTCCCGCTATGAACTCCTCGAAGGCAAGATAGGGATTACCGCTTCCTCCTTTGAAAATACGCCCGTCATCGCCGCCTTTGATTGGGTGAAGGTCAGTGAACCGTGACCTGCAACGCCTTCGCGACAATTGCACGTGGCGCACACCTGCCCTGCGGGCGGTGCCAGGGAGTGCCGGTGAGCATGCTCGAAGAGTTTTCCCAAATCCCCAACGAACTTAACTTTGAGGACCATCAGCCTAAAATTCAATGTCAGATTCGAGTGAGACGGGGTAAATCAAATTCAATTTCTACACCGCGTTAACAGTTTTCTTGCATAAGGCGGGTATTATATCTTCAGATTATTTCGTCATTGCGAAGCAATCTCCTCATGCATGGGATTGCCTTATTCGCGATGGCAGCGATAAGGAGCGTCTCTATGGCAAAAATCATTGGCATTGACCTTGGCACAACCAACTCTGTTGTCTCTGTGATGGAAGGCGGCACGCCAACCGTTATCTCGACCGCGGAGGGGGGCAGATTATGCCCATCGGTTGTAGCCTTCAATAAAAACGGTGAACGACTCGTTGGTCAGACTGCGAAGCGGCAGGCCGTCGTCAATTCAGAGAATACTGTTTATTCCATCAAACGTTTTATCGGCCGTCACTTCGATGAGACTGAAGTCGAGCGCAAGATGGTCTCGTATGAAGTTATCCCGGGCCCGGCAAGTGACGTCCGCGTGAAGATCCCTGTCACGGGCCGCGAATATTCTCCGCAGGAGATCAGCGCCATGATCCTGGGCAAGTTGAGGGCCGATGCGGAAGCCTATCTCGGCCAGTCTGCCACGCAGGCTGTAATCACAGTTCCCGCGTATTTCAACGATAGTCAGCGGCAAGCCACGAAGGATGCGGGCAAGATTGCCGGGCTCGAAGTCCTGCGCATCATCAATGAGCCAACGGCATCCGCTCTCGCGTATGGCCTTGATAAGAAAACGAACGAAACCATTCTGGTCTTTGACCTGGGTGGTGGTACATTCGATGTATCCATCCTCGAAGTGGGCGAGGGTGTGATCGAAGTCAAATCTACAAATGGTGACACACACCTCGGTGGCGATGACTGGGATCAACGTATCGTTAATTGGGCGGCGGATGAATTCAAGAAGGACCAGGGCATCGATCTGCGCAGTGATCGCCAGGCGTTGCAGCGTCTGCGCGAAGCCGCGGAAAAAGCCAAGGTCGAACTCTCCTCTGTGATGGAAACGGAAATTAATCTGCCTTACATTACGGCGGATGCAACGGGCCCCAAACACCTGCAGTTGAAACTCACGCGTTCCAAATTCGAGCAGATGACCGAAGACCTGCTCGAGCGCTGCCGCAAACCCTTTGAGAATGCGCTCAAAGATGCAGGGATAGATGCAGGCAAGCTTAATGAGGTGGTTCTGGTCGGTGGCGCGACGCGCATGCCGATGGTTCAGGAACTTGTCCGAAAGTTGACCAACGGCAAGGAGCCGAACAAGGGCGTCAACCCTGATGAAGTTGTTTCCATTGGTGCGGCCATTCAGGGCGGCGTGCTGGGCGGCGAAGTGAAGGATATTCTGTTGCTCGATGTCACCCCGCTTTCCCTGGGTGTGGAAACACTCGGCAGCGTGATGACCAAGATGATCGAACGCAACACGACCATCCCCGTGCGCAAGACCGAGACCTATTCGACCGCCGCAGATAGCCAGACTGCTGTGGATATTCACGTTTTGCAAGGTGAACGCCCCATGGCTGCGGACAACATGTCGCTCGGACGCTTCAGGCTGGACGGCATCCCGCCTGCGCCGCGCGGTATCCCCCAGGTGGAAGTGACCTTTGACATCGATGCGAACGGCATCCTGCATGTGACTGCCAAGGATAAGGCAACGGGCAAAGAGCAGAAGGTAACGATCACTGCTTCAACAAACCTGAACAAGAATGATATTGACCGCATGGTACAGGAGGCGCGCCAGCATGAAGGTGAAGACAAGAAGCGCCGTGAGTTGATCGAAGCGAAGAACAACGCCGATAGCCTTGTGTATCAAACTGAAAAAGCTTTGCGTGACCTGGGCGACAAGGTCTCGGGTACAGATGCACAGGATATTCAGAGAAAGGTCGACGAAGTGAAATCTGCGGCGCAAAGTGAAGACCTCAACCGTATCAAGAGGGCAACTGAAGAAGTGCAACAGGCCTTCTATGCACTCAGCCAGCAACTGTACGCGCAAGGTCAGCCCCAGCCCGAAACGCCCGGCGGACCCTCCGCTCCCCCGGCAAATGACGGCGATGTGGTTGAAGGTGAAGTGAGAGAGTAAATCCCCATTACATCAAAATGAAGAGCGACCCTCATTGAATGGTCGCTCTTTTTGATTCCAGTTCCTTCTGAACCTGTATTGGACGCGGGACCTGTGCAACTGGCTTTGGCCGCCGCGTAAATTTTTCCGTGATGGTATTGACAATGCGATAGACGAGCAGGAACAGCAGGCTCCCGCCTGAGATCCAGTAATACCATTGCGCCCAACTGGCAGTGCTGTCGGTTCCACTGAACAAGCCGTGAACAAGACCCATGATGTACATGCCAAAACTTATATAATGAACGACCCGCCACGTCTTCTGGCCAATGCTCTGACGAACATAGAAACTCAATGCTACGATGATCCAGAGATAAAATCCAATTTGCCCGATACCCACCCAGGTTGGACGATAATCCACAGTGGAAAAGGGCGTAAAGATCTGTACAACAGTGAAATTGATGTAATGATCGCCGAGCAGGACCAGCGCATGGAAGAGCGCAAAGGCCAATCCCAACAGGCTCACGTATTCATGGATGGCGAATGCAGCAGGCGCACCGGGCCAGAGACGCGCCATTTTGTTGGTGATGCCGAGCCCCAGAGCCATTGAGATCCACAGGATGCTGAGGGATACGAATGCAGTTGCGCGGGAAAGATACCAATAAACCTTGGGGCTATCACCTGCCAGTGATGTTGCCATGTTGGGCAGCCATGTTGGCAGCAAAAGAATGGCTGCCGACAGCCCAATGATCATGGCAAGCGTAATGAAAAGAAAGAATTGAATATTGACTGTTGATTCGCTGAATTCGTTTCCTGTCGAAGGACTGGGGGGCATGTTTCATTTCTCCGTTCGTGTGACGATGACCTCATCACATTACAAATATTCTTCCAGCTTCCGGCTGTATAACATTTGACCATTGTCGAAGATGAATAGGGCGGCAAAATTGGGATGCGCTTCTATCCATTCAAGGCCAACGCGGCCACCCAGGATGAAAATGGCTTTGGCCGCGGCTTCGGCTTCCATCACGTTGGGTGCGACGACTGTGACGGTCAGCAGATCTGTTTCAGCAGGCTGGCCGGTGAACGGGTCAATAATGTGATGCTGCAAAATTCCGTTGCGTGTCCAGCGGCGGCGGTCTTTTCCGGAAGTGGCGATACCACATGCATTCAAGTGCAGTGTTTCTATTTCTTCATCAGGATAGAAGGGGTCGGTAATGCCGATTTGCCACGGATTTCCATCCGCGCGCGGGCCACTGATGGCGATGTCGCCACCCGCGTTGACCAACGCGGGACCTTCAACCTGTAACCGTTTCATGGCTTGATGTGCGGCCCATCCTTTTGCCACGCCGCCGAAATCAAGGCCGATCCCAAAGGGCAGGGTGATTGTTCTGGTCGAGGCCTTCAGCGCGATGGCGGTCAGTGGCCGGGATGCCGTCATAACGGGAGCAGGTATGGACGTAGTCTGATGCGGCAACACGTCAAATGGACGGTCATATCCTGCCTCGATGATGGCATCCAGCAACGTGGGCGTCACCAATCCATCCGTCATTTGCTCGGCTTTACGCGCGGCCCGGAAGACATCCCAAAGTGTTTCACTCACATGTACAGGTTGTTCATGGATCTGATTGAGACGTGCAAGTTCGCTATCGTAACGAAAGCGGCTGAGGACCTGCTCCCATTCTTCAAACCATTCAGGGACGTGTGGAAGAGTCAATGGCCCGGCTTCGCGATCGATTGCAGCCAGCATCTCACAACCCATGGCATGGAATTCGAGACGTTGCAACATTTTATGAACTCTGTGTTTGAGTGACTGAGACTGATCCGCCTCCTCCACCACCACCGCCATTGTTATTATTGTTTTTCTTCTTCTTTTTTTTGGTTTGTGGCTGTTGAGCGGTTACGGTTTGTGGTGCAGTCTGTGTGAACATGATTTTTACCTGTGGCATCAATGTGGGTTCGGAGGTCACAGGAGGTTCGGTTGGCGGGACGGTGGGCTGCTCTGCTTGCGCGGTTACAGTTTTTGTGGGTGCGGCAAATAGATTCCACATCCCGAGCGTGGTGACAATGGCAACTGTTGCTATGGCTGTTTGCACATCGCTCCAGTTGCGGGCGTTGGGTTTGGCAGTCATGACATTTTTTCCTTAATCCTCAGTGTGTTCCTCAGGCTCGCCTTCGCTGCCTTCGCTGCTTCCGCCTCCACCGCCATTGTTATTATTGCTGTTATTGTTCTTATTACGTTTGACGGGAGGTGCAATATTGACGACAACTGGCGCGACCTGTACGGAGAGTATTTGTCCATCCAGACCTATGTATACAACATCATTGTTCGTAAAGGTGATCTTGTATGCGTCCATGCCATTGATATTTGAGCTTTCAGCACTAAGCAGATTATCATGACCAACCACCTGTGCGGCCAACTGTGCGGCTTCTTCAGGTGTGAGGACAATTTCTGTTGGCGCAGGTAGTTCGGTTGGTTCCGGTGCAAAGGTTGCAGTGGATGGAGCGGCAGCCTCCGCGAGATTCTTATTGCCGTGATACGCCGAGACCAGGCTGTAGAGCATGACCAGGGCAAAAGTGGTCAAAACGGCCGAGATGAATATTGTGCTTTTTCGCATGGGGGACTCCTTTTGAACGTCTTGAGAAAACGTCGCTTATTCCCCCGCGAAGTTACTGTCACAATCATTAGAGTTTGCTGAGAATGCATCTTTTCTTTTATTGTGCGGGCAGTATAATCTTTGCATGCGAAATCGCTTGAGCCGTATATGGGCAGTCCCCGTTTCCATGCTTCTCATCATCGGTCTTTACTATATTCCTCCCATCCACGACCGACTTGCGTGGCGGATTGACTCTCTGCGAACCCAGATCAGATATCTTGTCAAACCGCCCGATGAAGCGGTCTTCCAACCGACTCAGCAGGCGCAATTGGAACTAGCCGTCACGCAGATGATGAAGACTCTTGAGGCGACTCTCATGCCAGAGGAGACTTCAACTCCCAAACCTGGTCCCACGCCCAGGCCGACGGTCACGTCCACGCCTCTGCCGGCCACCGTTATGTTGAACGGGATCAAATACGAACACCAGCACGGCCGCCTCAACTATTGCGGGCCGGCGAACTTCTCGATGGCACTCACCTATTGGGGCTGGGATGGCAATCGGGACGTGATTGGTAAAGCAGTCAAGCCGACCGACAAAGACAAAAACGTGATGCCCTACGAATTACAGGATTACATCACGGATAACGTGCCTGGCATGAGATCCATCGTCCGTAATGGGGGCGATATCGAATTGCTCAAACGGCTTGTTTCAGCAGGATTTCCCGTCGTTGTTGAAAAAGGGATCTACGAACTGGATGTCAACGGCAAATATGGCTGGATGGGACATTATGCCTTCGTCACAGGTTACGATCAACCGAAAGAATTGATCATTTATCAGGATACCTACCAGCCTCAGGGCGCGCCTCCAGGACCGAATCGCCAGATCAAATATTCGACATTTATTGAGGGCTGGCGCGCGTTCAATTACGTGTTTGTCGTTGTATATCCGGATGAAAAAGAAAATGAAGTGCTGGCTTTACTCGGCCCACTCGTGGATGACGAACAGGCGAACCGTCATGCGCTGAGTGTGGCTCAGGCCGAAGCGCGGACTCTAACAGACATTGACCGTTTCTTTGCATGGTTCAACGTGGGGACAAACCATGTTGCACTGTTCCAGTATGCAGATGCAGCCATTGCCTATGATTATGCATTCAACCTGTATGCAGATTTGAGCGTCAATGATTCCGTTCGCCCTTATCGCATGATGTGGTATCAGACCGGACCTTATAAGGCCTACTTCTATACCGATCGTTTTGCGGATGTGATCAATCTTGCCGATACAACCCTGAACGATACCATTTCCGAGCCTGTGCTTGAAGAATCCCTCTACTGGCGCGGGCGTGCATATTACATGGCTGGCAAAACCGACCTTGCCGTCAAGGATTATCGCGCCGCGTTGAAGGTCCATCCCCAGTGGATACCAGCCACACAGGCTTTGCAGGATTTGGGAGTGCAACCGTAATTCGATAGTTCAATAGTTCAGTAGTTACATGGTTGGGTGGTTGATGATTCCCTAATATGGCGACCGCCCAATTGTGAAAATAAGGAGGACATGACATGGCAAAGATTGAACGGTTTGAGGATTTGCAGAGTTGGCAAAGGGCTCGCCAACTTGCCAATTTGATTTATGATTTGAGCGAACATCCCAAATTTGCCAAAGACTTCCGTTTGAGCTGTCAAATCCAGGATGCGACTGGCTCAGTCATGCACAATATTGCTGAAGGCTTTGATTCTGGTACAAATCCTGAATTTATTCGCTTCCTCAAGATTTCGAGGCGTTCTGCAAGCGAGGTGCAATCCGAACTATATCTCGCACTTGATCGTAGCTATATCAACCAGGATGAACTTGATTTAGCCTATAATCTCGCTACCGAAACCAAGCGTCTAATCAATGGCATGATTGGATACTTGCGAAAATCCAAACCGCCCAACTGACTGCCTAACTATCCGACTACTTAACTATGAAACTACTTCACTTTGCCGACGCCCACATAGACATGGCCAACTATGGCCGCCATGATCCCGAAACGGGATTGCCTCTGCGTGTGCTTGATTTCCTCAAATCATTGGATACGATCATCGACGCGGCAGTCTCCGAAAAAGTGGATATGGTCATCTTCGCGGGAGATGCTTACAAGGACCGCTCTCCCGCGCCGACCTTTCAGCGCGAGTGGGGGAAAAGAATCATTCGATTATCACAGGCAGAAATTCCAACCTTATTGCTTGTCGGTAACCATGACCTGTCTCCCGCCCTGGGGCGCGCCCATGCAATACAGGAGTTTGATACCCTGCATGTGCCCTTCATCCGTGTTCTGCATAAACCCGAATTTCTGGCTTCAAAGGACTTATGGGATTTACCTGTGCAGGTCATTGCCATGCCGTGGATTGCGCGCTCGGGTTTGATGGCTGTCATCACTGAAACAGACCCCACAAAGGCATTTGCCCGCATTCAAGAGAACATTTCAGAACTGATCGAACGATGGCTGGACGAAGAATGTGACCCATCCCTGCCGATCATCCTGACCGCCCATGCCTCCGTCGAAGGTGCAACCTATGGCTCGGAACGAATGGTCATGTTGGGGAATGACATGGTGTTATCGGGCTCAATGGTGAAGAATCCGAAATTGGATTATGTTGCCTTGGGGCACATCCACAAATCGCAGAACTTAAACGATGGATCGCATCCGCCTGTGATATATCCCGGTTCGATCGAACGCGTCGATTTCGGCGAAGCAATGGATGACAAGTTTTTCATCGTTGCAGAAGTAACTCGCGGGGCGACCAAAGTTGAGTGGAGAAAAATCGAAGGGACGCGTCCCTTCATTGAACGGCGGGCAGTTTTAACGTCCGGGGAGAATGTGACCGAGTTCCTAAAATTCAATTTACCAAAGTCGAAAGACATGTCTGGTGCGATCCTCAAGCTGGTTGTGGAATATCCCAGAGAGCTGGACGTGCTGATCGACGAATCCGCATTACGAAAATATGCAGAGGATGCTTTTGAGTTTCATCTGGTCAAGAAGCCAAAGGTGGAAGCGCGTGTTCGTCTACCGGAAGGTCAAACGGTGAGCAGTCTGAGCCCTCTGGATTTACTGGATCAATACTGGAAAGCCGTCCATGCAGAAGATAGAAACGTGAACGTAGATGCTTTGCAGAAACTGGCCCAGGAAATCATTTCGGAGGGAAAGGGCGAATAGTAACTATTCCTTGTTCAAAGGGTTACTA
>DATDRD010000291.1:0-4155 GCA_035291925.1 Anaerolineales bacterium | reverse complement strand
GCAACCTGGAAGCCTTAACCTGCACCCGTTATTGACAGCACGTTCCAGCCCCAGGAATGCACTCGTGATCGTGATGACTGCGGATCGCGGTTTGGCTGGCGCCTATAACACGAACATCATCCGATATGTGTTAAAAAACTTCGATAAATACCCTCTCCCCATTAAGTACATCAGTGTGGGACGCAAAGGCCGTGACCTGCTCTTTCGCCTTGGTAAACCCGTGCTGGCTGATTTCAGCAACCTTCCTGCCACCCCAAAGTTCGGGGCTGTTTCTGCGATAGGGCGCCTCGTGGTGGATGAATTTCTTAATGGCGACGCGGATGAAGTCTATTTGATTTACACGGATTTCGTTAACATGGCCCGCCAGGCCGTTATAGTAAAGAAACTCCTCCCGCTTGAGGTCGTGAGCAGGAAAGGTCTTGTGGAAGATTTCGGTGAACACCACACTGGTCCTGCCGCGGCGTACGAATACGAGCCTGACCAGCACGAAATATTGGATGAAATGATTCCCCGTTTTACGGCTTTACAGATCTATCAGGCAGTGCTTGAATCCCAGGCCAGTGAGCATGCCGCGCGCATGATCGCCATGCGAAACGCGACGGAAAATGCCAAGGAACTCGTCGGAGCGTTACAACTGGCCTATAACAAAGTTCGCCAGCAGGCAATTACGAACGATATCCTAGATATTGTGGGCGGCGCGGAAGCGCTTGGCTCAAGTTAACCGGAGGAAAATCATGGCAAATGCAACTGGCCGTGTGGTGCAAATTCTTGGCGGCGTAGTGGATGTGGAATTCCCCGAGGGGCAGATTCCAGAACTCTTCGAAGCGATTTCAGTTGAACGTCCCGGCAAAGAGGCGTTGATCCTTGAAGTGCAGAAACATTTGGGTGATGGCTGGGTGCGCACAGTTTCTATGGATGCGACAGATGGTCTTCAGCGTGGAGTCCCGGCGATGGCGACCGGCGCACCGATTATGGTCCCTGTTGGCCCCGCGACACTCGGCCGTATCTTCAATGTGCTGGGCAACCCTGTGGATGAGAAAGGGCCGGTCGCCGCGGCGACACGTTATCCGATCCATCGCGCCGCGCCAAATTTTGCAGAGCAATCCACCCGTGTTGAAATCTTCGAAACAGGCGTCAAGGTTATTGACCTCATCGCTCCGTTCACTAAAGGTGGTAAGACAGGTATCTTCGGCGGTGCCGGCACAGGCAAGACAGTAATCATCATGGAACTCATTCGCTCCGTCGCGACCGAACACGAAGGCAACTCCGTGTTTGCCGGGGTGGGCGAACGCACTCGTGAAGGCACGCAACTCTATCGCGAAATGCTTGAATCGGGTGTCATGAAAGATACGGTGATGGTGTATGGCCAGATGAACGAACCTTCAGGCGTGCGCCTGCGCGTGGCCCTGACTGCGCTTTCGATGGCAGAATACTTCCGCGATCAGGGCAAGGATGTTCTGCTCTTCGTGGATAACATCTTCCGCTTCTCGATGTCTGGTTCGGAAGTGTCCGCGCTCCTTGGACGCATGCCGTCTGCGGTAGGTTATCAACCGACTCTTGCAACTGAGATGGGCGAACTTCAGGAACGTATTACTTCTACCCGCACAGGTTCGATCACATCCATGCAGGCTGTTTATGTTCCGGCCGATGATTATTCCGATCCGGCCCCTGTGGCAACGTTTACCCACCTGGATGCGACCATCGCATTGGAGCGTTCCATCGTGGAAAAAGGCATCTACCCGGCAGTGGATCCTCTCGGCTCCACCTCCCGAATTCTTGATCCCAATATTGTGGGCGAAGAACACTACCGGACCGCGCGTGAAGTCCAGCGCATATTGCAGCGTTACAAAGACTTGCAGGATATCATTGCGATTCTCGGTATTGACGAACTGAGCGAAGACGATAAACTGGTTGTGGCGCGTGCTCGCAAGATCGAACGCTTCTTCTCCCAGCCGTTCTTTGTAGCCGAACGTTTCACAGGCATTGACGGACGTTACGTTCCGCTCAAGGAAACTGTACGCGGCTTCCGCGATATCCTGGACGGGAAATGCGATGATCTACCTGAACAGGCATTTATGATGGCAGGCACCATCGAAGATGTCGGCGAGAAAGCGGATAAAATCGCGAAAGGCGCGTAATTAGATGTCTTTGCGAGGAGCAGAGCGACGAAGCAATCTCCAATTTATGAGAAGATTGCTTCGCACAGTGCGCTCGCAATGACAGGATTAATCAATGACAATTCGTTGTGAAATCGTTTCTCAGGATCGGACTGTCTTTCAAGGCGATGTGGATATTGTCGTTTTACCGGGAGCGGCCGGTGAAATGGGCATTCTACCTCATCACGCCCCTGTCCTTGCGATTCTCAAATATGGGGTCATCAAGATCCGGCAAGCTGGCAGGGAGGAGCTATTTGCGGTTGCAGGTGGTATAGCTGAAGTTCAACCTGATATAGTGACGATATTGGCGGACGCGGCGGAGAACATTGAAGATATCGATATTACCCGTGCGAAGGCCGCCAAAAAGCGCGCGGAAGATGCACTTGCCAAGATCACTCCCGCGGATCAGGACGCTTACCTCATAATGGAAGCCGCTTTGCGCCGTTCCAACTTGCGCCTTGACGTGGTTCGCCGCTACCGTAAAAGCAGGGATACATTCACCGAGCAAGACACTTCGATGTAGTGAATTGCCGATCCATGAATAGCAGACATTTTCCAGAATAGTAGGCACCGTGGCAATGTTTTCCAAAGACCTGGGTATTGATCTGGGTACCATGTTCACCCGTCTCGCCGACAGCACCCAGGTGCTCGTCGAGGAGCCTACGATCGTTGCCATTGAAGCGTATGCGCAAAAGATGGTGGCAGTAGGTCAGGAGGCGCGCGATATGTACGGCCGCGTCCCTGAGAGCATTGAAGTTGCACGCCCACTGAAGAACGGGGTCATCGCTGATTATGAAATCACGGAAACGTTACTTTCCTATCTGCTTCAGCGTGTAAGCGGATCCATGCGCATCTTTCGGCCGCGTGTGATGATCACCGTTCCATATGGAGTGACCAGTGTGGAGCGTCGCGCGGTCTACGAAGCCGTGCTGGAAGCTGGGAGCCGTGAAGCCTATTTGATCCAGCAGCCGCTCGCTGCCGCGCTGGGTGTTGACCTGCCAGTTGGCTCGCCTTCTGGAAATATGGTGATCTGCCTCGGAGGTGGATGCACAGAGGCGGCAGTCATGGCGATGTACGGAATTGTCTCTGCCGAAACGTTGCGCGCTGGCGGCATGGATTTGGACGAAGCGATTGTTAACTATATCCGTAGAAAGTATGGGATTGTGATCGGTCAGGTCACTGCAGAACAGCTTAAAACGAAGATTGGGGCCGCGGTTCCGCAGGATACCGAGAACAGCATGGAAGTGCAGGGGCAGGACCAGGTTACAGGCTTGCCGCGTCCGGTCACCGTGACAACCGGTGAGATTGTCGAAGCCCTGCAGGAGCCGCTCAAGGCTGTGATCGAAACGGGCCGTCGCGTGCTGGAGAGGACCCCTCCAGAACTGGTTGCCGATATTATCGACCGGGGTGTGGCACTATGCGGTGGAGGCGCGTTGCTGCGCGGCGTGGATAAACTGCTTACCAAATCACTAGGCATTCCCGCTTATCTGGTGGATAACCCAATGACTTGTGCTGTGGAAGGCGCTGTAAAGTCGCTGCCAATGTATAACATCCTGCGGAGAAGTTTGCCGCAGGTATAATGAGACCGAAAATAAAAGGCGTCCATTGCGGACGCCTTTTTCATTATCTTACTAATCCAGATAATAGGTCATTCGTTGCAAGTGAGTGACGGGGTCAATGTACTGGACATGGACACCCTCGGACACGTTCAAGCTGGTAGGCGCGTAATTCAGGATCGCCTTTATGCCAGCCTTTACAAGTTGATCAGCCATTTCCTGCGCGGCAGTTGCGGGGACGGTGAGCATGGCAACCTTGATCCTGTGTCCCTTTATTTTTTCAGTCATGACGGCGGTATCCAGAATTTCGAATTCTCCCACTTTTTGCCCTATCTTTTTGGGATCGTTATCGAATACCATGCTGATGTGGAAGCCGCGGTTGCTAAACCCGTTATAGCGGGCCAGGGCGTGTCCCATATCTCCCATGCCAACGATGACCACTT
>DATDRD010000290.1:0-7762 GCA_035291925.1 Anaerolineales bacterium | reverse complement strand
CCCGGCTTGACCTTCTGCCCGCCCTCCCACCAATTTGCAGATGTATTGGCAAATACATCCTGCGGCATCTCCTGGGGCTTGCCTTCCTGCTGACCCTCCTCGCGCTCATCCTCTAATTTTAAGTTTTTTTTTCCTCGGGTTGGCCCTGTTGCGATTCGGACTCTTCTTCCGCTTCGCTCGGGACCGACTGGCCTGCCAGCTGTTCGATGCGCTGCTGCAACTGCTCAGTCGTCATCTCGGCCTGCTGGAAGGGCGTCCGCTTGATGCGATGGGGGAGCGCCAGTTCCGCGGCGAGAGCGATATCATGATCGTTGATCTTCGTCCGCCCTTCGAACGCGGCCTGGGCGCGTGCGGCTTTGAGGATGACCAGATCGGCGCGATGTCCGTCCACGTTCAGCGAGGCGGTCAACGCGGCAATGGACAGCAGGTCGCGGCTCGTATGCGTGACCTGTCCCACAAGTTCACGCCCGCGCTCGATCTGGTGTGACAGTTCCTCTTCTTTGGGCATCCATAAACGGCGAAATGCTTCGGCATCCTGTTCGAAGGCAAGGTTGCGTTCCATGATCATGACGCGTTCGCGCGCCTCGCGAATGCCCACGATATCCACTGAAAGGGCGAAGCGATCCAGCAATTGGGGGCGCAGTTCCCCTTCTTCCGGATTCATCGTCCCGACAAGAATGAAGCGGGCAGGATGTACAAACGAGATGCCTTCGCGCTCGACCATGTTCACACCCATCGCAGCGGAGTCCAGCAGGACATCCACGACGTGGTCATCAAGCAGGTTTACTTCGTCAATGTACAGCAGACCGCGGTTGGCGGAGGCAAGCACACCCGGCTCGAAGTGACGTTCCCCTTTCTGGATGGCTTGCTCGATATCAAGCGTGCCTACCACGCGATCTTCCGTCGCGGAGACGGGCAGGTTCACAAAGGAGGTTGTTCTCACGTGAGCGGGGATGTTCTTAGTTCCTCGGAAGCGTTCCTTGCATTCGGTGCACCAGGTGGGAGGTCTGTCAGGATCGCAGCCGAAGCGGCAATCATCAACGACTTTCACGCTGGGAAGCAGGGCCGCCAGTGCCCGCGCTGCGGTGGATTTTGCAGTGCCGCGTTCACCGCGGATCAAGACGCCGCCGATGCGGGTGTCAACAGCGTTCAAGATGAGGGCGCGTCGCATGCGCTCCTGTCCTACGATTGCAGTAAATGGAAAAATAGAGGGCATTCTTATAACTCCGAAGAGTGATTATAACGCGTGATTTGTCATTCCCAAAAGGGATAATATGCGGGTATCGTCTCCTTTGGCGGGGAGAATTACCTCCCAGAAGGTCGCAATGACGAAAAAATTCAGATTTTGTAATGATTGAATTATGAGGGTTGCAAACTTCCACAATCACCTGTATAATCCAGTTTACATTTTTCTCAACCGGAGTATCACGTGACAGATCAGAATCAGGCTTCGCCCACTGAGGGGGGCGATGTTAACAAGCCTAGAGAACAACAAAATACGAACAACAGTAATCAAACCATGGAGTCCTTGCTGAACGAGCAGGAGCTAAACATTGATTTGCCCCAGATCGGCGATATCCGCACGGGTGTGATTGCAGGCGTTAGTTCTGCTCAGATCCTTGTCAGCATTGGGGCCAAGTCGGAGGGCGTCATTTCTGGTCGTGAATTGGATCAACTGTCGACTGAAGAACGTGAAGCGCTTCAAGTCGGGCAGGAGGTCCACGTCTTTGTGATCAATCCCGAAGATGCAAATGGCAATGTTGTCCTGTCGTTAAAGCGTGCACAGGAACAGCTCTCATGGGAAAACGTTGAGAGGTTGGTTGAGAGCGAAGATGTGGTGGATAGCAAGATCACCGGCTTCAACAAAGGCGGCCTGATCGTTGCAGTCGAAGGCTTGCGCGGGTTTGTGCCTTCATCACAGATCAGCGCGATGCGCCGCGGCCAGTCTACGGGTGATACACCCGAACAACGCTGGCAAAAAATGATCGGTCAGCCGATCACCGTGCGCGTCATCGAAGTGGATCGTGAACGCCGCCGTTTGATCCTTTCGGAGCGCGCGGCCAGCACCGAATCGCGTCAGTCCATCAAGGAACGTGTCATCGAAGAGCTCGAAGAGGGCAAGGTATATACCGGTCGTGTGACCAGCCTCGCAAATTTCGGCGCCTTCATCAACGTCAATGGCGCGGATGGCCTCGTTCACCTTTCCGAACTTTCGTGGGAGCATATCGAGCATCCCCGCGAAGTATTGGAAGTGGGACAGGAAGTCAAAGTTAAGGTCATCAACGTGGACCGCGAAAAGAAGCGCATCGGCCTGTCCGTTCGCGCCCTGCAGGAGGATCCCTGGAAGTCGCGTGTCGAAAAATATAGCGTCGGCCAATTGGTGGAAGGTGTGATTACGCGCCTGACCAAATTTGGTGCGTTTGCCCGCCTTGATGGCGATATCGAAGGCCTCATTCATATCTCCGAGATCTCCGAGCATCGCATCGAGCACCCGAAGGAGGTCCTCAAGGAAGGTGAAGTCAAGAGCCTGCGTGTGATCCGCATTGACCCTGAGCAACACCGTATTGGTCTGAGCCTCCGAAAAGTGGATTCGGCAGCGTTCGCCGATAAGGATTTCAAACTGCTTACTGCGGAATTCAATGCAGATGAAGAGCCTGAATCCCCCGAATCTTCCGAAGCTTCTGATGACTCGCCGGGGGAATCCACCGAGGAAAAGCCGGAAGCCTGAAATGAAACCAAGAGCGTCCCGCCACAGGCGGGACGCTCTTTCCCCATTATGCCCCTGATCATCGATTCACATCAAGATCTTGCATGGAATATGCTCACCTACGGGCGCGACTATACGCGCCCGGTGGAAGAGACGCGCCGTCTGGAGGCGGGCACAATCACTCCCGAACTCAATGGGGATTCCATCCTGGGATGGCCTGAATATCAACGCGGTCAGGTTGCCGCTGTTTTCGCGACACTATATGTAACGCCGGCAAGGAAAAAGATGGCAGAGGATGTCATCATGTATGCGGACTATGAGAGCGCTCACCGTCTCTACCGGGAGCAGATCCTGCTCTATCGCAAATTAACGGATTCCCATCCGGATAAATTCCGCCACATTTCTTCGAGAAAAGAACTTGATTCCGTTATCGAACATTGGTCCAGGCCCGCGCACGCTTTGCGCGGCGAAGGTCATCCCGTCGGGTTGATCTATCTTATGGAGGGTGCGGATGGAATTCGCTCTCCACATGAATTAGGCGAATGGTGGGATATGGGACTGCGCATGATCGGCCTCGCCTGGGCAGGGACGCGTTATTGCGGCGGCACGGGCGACCCGGGTCCCCTGACAAAGGAAGGCCGCCAGCTGATTTCTGCCATGGCAGATTTCAACTTCATGCTTGACCTCAGCCACATGGACGAAGCCGCCGCGCTTGAATCGCTGGATCGTTATGAAGGGCCGGTCATGGCTACCCATGCCAATTGCGCCGCGCTGATGCAGGGAGCAGAAACAAACCGTCACCTGCCAGACCGGGTCATCCGCGGCTTGATCGAACGCGATGGGGTCATTGGCGTCATTCCGCTTAATACGTTCCTCAAAGTCGGGTGGCTTCGAAAGAATGGCAGCCGTCGTGAGGAAGTGCCTTTGGATGTGCTGATCGCGCACATCGAGCACATCTGTCAACTGGCGGGGGATGCAAATCATGCGGCGATCGGCTCGGATTTTGATGGCGGTTTTGGCCTGCAATCCATCCCCCCTGAGCTGGATTCGATTGCCGATCTGCAACTGATCGCATCCAGGTTGATTGCGCGCGGGTACGGCGAATCCGACGCGGCGAACGTCCTGGGTGGCAACTGGCTGCGATTTCTTCGGGAGCACCTGCCCGCATGAGCGTTGAACCCGCGATCCGCCTGTCTTATTTGCGCATCCGTTTCAGCCTGATCAGCGTCGGTGTCGGGCTGTTCGTGTTTTTGGTCGGTGCAAAACCCAGCTGGTTCGGCTGGGATAGAAGCCCCGTGGTCGGATTCGTACAGATCGCAGTCTTCCTCTTCGGGCTGGCGATGATCTGCGCGGGGGGATATGTTGGACTTTCTGCCTTGTGGGGGAACGAGCAACGCAGCATCACTGCTGACATTGGGTTGCGATTGGTCGGCACAGGCTATGTAATCGCGGTGTTTGCGGGTATGGCCGATGTGTTCGGTATGGGCTCACAACCTTTGCCCGATGTTCCGTTTTTTGGTCCCTGGCAGGCTGGTGGCGTGTTGATCGGTGAATCCATCATTGCCATTGGTTTTCTGCTGCTTATTCCGTATCAATTTCATGTGAGTGAAGAACCTCAATGAAAAATCTCCTCACGGTGAGGAGATTTTTATGAGGGCTGTGGGGTCCTTTCCCAATCCCCGAAAGCAATTTTGATAAGGAATGTATTTGCTTCCAGTAACTTATTCCCAATATAGGTGGCGATCCTATCCAGCCAGACGAAGAGGAATGGCTTTCGAAAAGCAAGAAGCGCGATGGTAAACAGAATAAGGAAAACACCATAAACCAATGCTTTGATGACAAAGATGGAGATGGAGCCGAAGAGGAACAACGGCCATGTAATGGGGGCAAGGAAAATTGCACCGGGATGAAAACCCCTTTTCTTTGGGTCGTCATCCGGGCGTTTTGCATTGACGCGGTAGGCATATACTGCACAGACCAGCACCAATAACATGAGCCCTAAAGTACTTTTGCATATCAAGTCTAAGTGATAAAACAACATAGCTAACCCCAACAATGATTACCTTGTAGGTATTTTATAACAGTTTTCATGTTTCGTGTGCAAGTAACAAACGTCCCACATCTTTCATGACGCAGGATGTTTGTCCATGTTACATTGCAGGGGGCGACCCTTCAAGGCGGACCCCCATGATCGTTATGTCAGATATTGCCCAATCAAATGTTTACGAATGCCCTGGCGGGTCGCCCCTACTCTACAAGGAATCGTTTTGCGGTCTCTACCAGCATCGCAGTGCCGATGGGCAGAGCGCGCTCGTCAATATCGAATTTGGGGTGATGGAGCAGGTATTCCTCATGCCCCTTCTTTTGTGTGCCAAGCGTGAACATTGCTCCCGGGGCATGCTTTAGGAACTCTCCGAAATCCTCCGCGCCGAGCGTCTTTTCAATTTCATGCACGTTCCCGGTGCCAAGCAGATCCCTCCCGGTTTTTTCAATGACATCCGAAACCATTTTGTCGTTGATCATTGGCGGTCCGCCAATTTCAAACCTGAGCTCGTAATCTCCGCCGAGGGCTTTTGCCACATCAAATGCGCGCCTGATCTCCGCATGGATCTGCTTTTGGACTTCCATATTTGTGAATCGCAAGGTTCCCGTCAGTTTCACCCTGTCGGGGATGACGTTCTCGGTAAACCCTCCGCTGATCGAACCGATGCTGATCGCAGCCGGTTCAAATGGATTCAATCTGCGCGAGACAATTCCATTCAAAGCCAGGATCACATGCGCCAGGAGATAGAATGGATCAACGGTTTTATCGGGATGCGCTCCATGCCCCCCCTTGCCGATGATCGCTGCGTACCAGGTATCGACTCCGCCTGAGCTTGGGCCGGCACTAATGCCGATCGTGCCGACCGGCTTCTGCGGGTCCACGTGCTGCGCAATGATGTAGTCCACACCATCCATCGCGCCCTCCGCAGACATGCGCTGCGCGCCGCTCTTGCCTTCCTCGTCTGCTGTCTCCTCACAGGGTTGGAAAAGAAATCGCACGCGTCCGGGCAGTTTCTCTTTCGACAACAACCATGCTGCTCCTAACGCCATGGCAGTGTGCGAGTCATGTCCACAGGCGTGCATGGCGCCTTGATTCTGAGAGATGTATTCGTATTCGTTTTGTTCGAGGATGGGGAGCGCGTCCATGTCCGCGCGGATGGCAATGATTTTACCGCCTTCGCCGATCTCTGCGAGCACGCCTGTCTTCCCCACACCGCGTTTGACCCGGTATCCCATCTTCTCCAATTCAGCCGCGACGATACCCGCCGTGCGATGGAGTTCAAATCCGATCTCGGGGTGCATGTGGAAGTCGCGCCGCCATTCGATGAGCTCCTCTGAAATTGCATGTGCCTGTTTGAGCATGTTTTCTCCTGTTTGATGTACACACGTATACAAGTAGACAAGTGACTTGGGTACGTGCCTACTTGTTTACTTGTGTACCAGCCTACTTTACCTCTTCTTCACCATTTCTTTTTCCGCGGCCGCCATGATTGCATCCAGTTCCTTTTCCTGGTGTGGCTCCAGCGGCGGGACCACGTGTTCGCGCAAAATCCTTTCGGCTTCCGCAGTTGCATAGTCTGCCATGCCTTTGCGCTGGAATTTTTCCTCCCACGTATCCCACGAGTTGCGCTCGGCGAATTTAGTGAGTGCAACTTCACCTGCCCTGAGATGTTTCATGGTGTGCCTCTGACCGAGGAAATTTCTGGTTCCGTTCATCACATTCCCGATAATATCGACTGCCAATTCTTCAGCATCCGCTTTGATGCCGCGCCTGAGCCGAAGAACACTTGCTGCCAGTTCATTATCCAGCACCATCTGTGCATAGGATCCCATCACGCCCGCTTCCATCTCGCCGATGCCAGAGAGCTCATCCGCGCCCGCCAGGGCTGGGATCACGGCATTGAGCCCGCGTTCAAATGAGTTCTGCGCGTCGAGTGTGTGGGCGTTCGTGGAGAATCCATACACATTGACCGCGAATCCATAATAATGTCCGATTTGAACCGTGACCGCCGAGGATAGGCCGAGTTCGACGCCGCCCCAGATCAGTCCCGTGCGCGGTTCCAGCATCCCAAGCCGTCCACAATAAATAACGGCAAGGCCGGGATTGATGATCTGCGCAAGCACAAGCATCGCAAGAGTTTCCGCGTTTTGCTGCGCGATGCTCCCGGCAATCGTCATCGGCGAGGTCGCTCCACCTGTCGGCGCGGGGAGATTCGACATGATGATCCCGGCTTCTGCCATTGCCATCAATGCTTCGGCTTCATGATCTGGAATGGATAGAGGACTGACCGGCGAGAGCGAAAGAGTCAACTCGTGTGAGGGAGTGCCAACCACCTCTGCCATTTTGACCGCGTATTTCACCTCTTCTGCGAACTGAATGCCCGGGCCCTGAACGGGCTTGACCGTGTAGGGAAGAGTGTGACGGTACATGAACAGGGACATCAATTCCCCGGGCACATCGCGTGGCGTAAAGAAAGGAGTGATTGTGTGACAGTTTTCAAGCGCGTCGAGCACACGCGCCGCATCTTTCACATCCTGGTCTGTGGCGACCCTGCGTTGACCCGTTGATGAATCGTACACGTCACGCGCGCCGCCCAGATTATGGAAATAAAGATTCCCGCCACCCAATTCATTGACCGTTCCATCTCTTCCACGAATGCTTGCGCGCTTTGTAGCTTTGGCGATGCTGTCTTCCACAAGCTGCGGTGGAAAATGGACGCGATTTCCTTCCACGCGGCATCCCGCATCCGTCAGAATTTTGAGAGTGGGTTTGTGCGTCCAGACAAAGCCGATTTCATCAAGGATGCGAAGTGTGGCTTCATGAAGGCCTTTCAGCTCTTCCCGGGTCAAATATTCCAGGCGATTCATTGTGGCTCCCAAAATAAGAAATAAGAACGTCCCGCAGGATGAACCAGTCAAAGGATGATTGTCTGCACCAGCCTGCGGGACGATAACAAAACAATTTTACACTAACAGCTTCACTAAAACTCCACGCGGCTGGTCTCGAATCAA
>DATDRD010000289.1:0-1709 GCA_035291925.1 Anaerolineales bacterium | reverse complement strand
GTCAAGGGACACACCCGCATCATCTTTGACAAGTTGCAGGTCCAACGACGCACCGAAGCGGTCGCCCGCGCCCGCGAGTTGGGTCTGTTGTAACCCAATCCTGATCAATAATCGCATGTAAGTGGGGGCATAAAACTTTGGAATTCCCAGGCTCTCGGTAATCCCAAAACAATACCCTATCTCAATACTTAAGTATCTGTACGTCAATACCATATGGTCGGTATAGTGCCTGTACATCGATCAAACGCCGCGAACTGTGATGACCGGCGACAACGGTACAGGTAATGTCAAACGATCCCAAACATAAAACTGATCCAAGCCAACCGATGATCTATCAAATCAGGATCGAATGCCACTTGGACAATCAATGGGCAGATTGGTTTGGAGGCTTGACGATCACACTGGAAGAGAACGGCGATACGCTCTTAACCGGACCGATTGCCGATCAAGCTGCGCTGTTTGGCTTGCTCAAAAAAGTGCGTGATTTGGGAATGCCCTTAATCTCAGTTAATCGCGTTAAACCTGGCAAGCCAGGTATGTTATCAACATCGTTAGAAAAGGAGAAATGAAATGAACGAAAAAATGCAATTCACAGTTGACTCAGATGGTCAATGGATCTACCGCGTGGGAGGCCTCTCGGCGATTGTTCTGGGAATAGGGTATCTCCTGACTTTCCCCGTGGTGATCGTTTATGCAGGTGGCTTTCCGCCGCCAGGTGCTGAGGCAACGCTGGTCTTTTTCGCCGAACATGCATCTGATTGGTGGGCCGCCACGGCTCTGATGGTCTTTACAGACCTGCTCTATGTGCCTGTCTTCCTGGCGCTCTATCAGGCCTTGAAGGGAATCAACAAATACATGATGTTGTTGGCGCTCGCCTGCGAAGGATTGTTTGTTGCGCTGGATCTGGCAATCACTTGGACAGCCTATTCTTCGTTGACCGCGCTGGGCGGCGTCTATGCCGCAGCCACAAGCGACGCCCAGCGAGCGAGCATCGTTGCGGCTGCAGGTTATCCATCTGCGATAACTGATTCTCCCTTGTTGGGCATCTATATTGTATTTATTCCAGCAGTGGGATTTCTCTTAGCCAGCCTGGTCATGCGAAAAGGGGCCTTCAACAAGGCAGTAGCTTATATGGGAGTGGTCTCTGGCATTAGCGGAATCCTGGCGGGAATAGGTCCGATTTTTCTCGGCGCTCTGGATACGGTGCAATACATCAATGCCGGGCTTGCCATGATCTGGTTCTTTTTCGTAGGTTTCAAACTCTACAAGCTTGGGCAGCAGTGATTCCCATTGCTGAGTAGGAGACAACCATGTCTGAAACAAACTTCCGCAAACTCACGGGCATCTTTTTTATCGTCGGCGCGATTCTTGTCAACATTCCATACACCCTGCTCATCGTCAACTTCGACTACCCAGACATTCTGCGTCAGCCCACTTCTGAAATCCTCACCAGATTCCACGCGGGCGGCGACGCGCTCATCTATACCTGGCTCGCGTTCGCGTGGGTCGGTCTGCCAATCCTTCTGGGCGCGGTCATGCTCAAACGAGTTCTTGAAAAAGAGGCCTCCCCATTTTTGGAAACCGCGACGACTTTCGGCGTGATCGGATTCGTCGTGCAGTTGATCGGACTCCTGCGCTGGGTCTTTGTCGTCCGCATCCTCGCCCGCCTCTTCACCGACCCGGGGACTGATCCAGCGACCCAAGCCTCG
>DATDRD010000288.1:0-1621 GCA_035291925.1 Anaerolineales bacterium | reverse complement strand
TAAAACATTAGCGTCCGTGCCCGCCGCCTATAAATACACACTTATGTCGCTTCCTGTCCGACAAAAGATGGTTCTCCCGTTTCTGGCGGGATGATTGACACGCCATAAGTTTCTTAGCCACTGATTTCACGGATTTTCACTGATTTTTTTGGACAATCCGCGCAAATTAGTGAAATCCGTGGCAAGGGTTTTGGAGATTCCCGTTAAAAACGGGAGAGCCTCAATACGTAAATGGCCTTAGCAGGGATCATCTCAATTATTACGCTATTCGGCGCACATCTCAGCGCGGCGATCAACGGTTGGCTGGACGAGAAAGTAAGGGCAGCAGCTGCATAGACCCTCAAAAGGAATGTTACAGATGGCCATACTGAACCGAGTTGATTTGCAGGAATTGATCGAAGTAACGGGAAAGGAAGTGATGTAAAATGAACCAGACCATGGACGATCTACGCGCCAAAGTGCAAAGAGCTCTTATGGATGACCCCGGTACAAAGGATTATGCAATCGAAGTATTGAATAATTTCGGCGTCATTATCATGAGAGGCATGGTTCCATCTCACGCGGCCCGCGATACTATTGAAGCGGTTGTCAGGGAGGTAAACGGAGTGATCAGCGCGAACGATGAAATGAATGTGATTGTCAACAGTCTATAATCCAGGAACCAAATGACAAAGCAGATCGAAAGCAAGCCCAACCGTCCCGGCTTTTGGCGCGGAGCCTTGTTTGGAACCGTGATCGGGATGACATCCCTGCTCACCTACCAGTATTTCAGCGGCATCCTACGACGCCCGCGCCTGATATCCAAAACGATTCATTTTATCGAGGACCAATTCGAAACCCGGGAAGCCCTGGCGCTGTTCATCGCGACGGAGAACCTGCGTTCTGCCATTCAGACCCGTCATTTGACGAACTACTTGAGCAAGGAAATTCTGCACGCAGGTTATCGCAATTTCCGTGAGAGTTGGGCGCGCGATTTTGGCTTTGCCGCGTACGGACTTCTCGCTCTGGAACTATATAAGACTGTCAAGGAAACGCTGGAGGCATTTCTCTGGCACCAGACGCCAGAAGGACAGTTACCGGTCAAATTGCATTCGGTACACATGGTAACCCGCTTCCTCTATTCATTCTTCGGGCGTGAGCAGCCAATGGAGATCATGCTAAAACCGAAATACCTCAGTGGACACGGCGCTCCCTCCCTGGATGGTCAGGGCATGCTGGTCATCGCCGCGCTGGCCTACGTCGAGGAAACAAAAGATAACACTTTTCTTCAAACTCACTGGGAGCAATTGCGGTTGGCCGTGAAATGGCTGAAAAGTTATCATACGGTCCCTGAAGACGCTCTCTTGCATCAGGGAGCCTTTGCAGATTGGGCGGACTCTATCGCCCGTCGCGGCCGCGTCCTGTACACCAATGTCATATACTGGAAAGCTTTGACAGAAATGGCGCGGGCAGCCGCAAGCCTGAACTTGAAAGAGGAATCGGCCCATTATTTAACGGAAGCAGAAGCTGTTTCACAGGCCATCCATACTCAGCTATGGCGAGCCGACCAGGGTTATTTTGTTACCAGCGACAAGCTGCACCAATTGAGCAGCGACGGGAACCTGCTTGCGATCGCCTGGGG
>DATDRD010000287.1:0-2643 GCA_035291925.1 Anaerolineales bacterium | reverse complement strand
TATAAGCTTGTCATTGACCCTTTCCTCGATGGAAACCCCGCCGCTTCGCTCTCCCCCGACGCTGTTGAGGCGGACTTCATCCTCATCAGCCACGGGCACGGTGACCACGTGGGCGACGCGGTCGCCATCGCAAAGCGGACGAAAGCCCTGGTGATCAGCGTCAACGAAATTGCAATCTGGTTCAGCAATCAGGGAATCGAGTCACACGGCCAGCACCTGGGCGGCGGATTCAAATATCCATTTGGTTATCTCAAACTGACGCTTGCCTTGCACGGCTCGGCCTTGCCGGATGGCTCCAACGGCGGCAATCCCTGCGGTTTCCTGCTCACCACCAACGATGGCAGGAAAATCTATCTGGCTCAGGACACAGGCTTGTTCGGTGATATGAAGTTGATCGGCGAGGAAGGAATCGATCTGGCAGTCGTCCCCATTGGCGACAACTACACCATGGGACCTGATGACGCGTTGCGGGCGGTCAAGTTGATCCAGCCCAAGACAGTGATCCCCATCCACTACAACACCTGGGATTTGATTGCACAGGATCCAAATGCGTGGGCTGCGCGCGTCGAGAAAGAGACGGATACAAAAGTCCTCGTATTGAAACCCGGAGAAAGTTATTCTTTGTAAAGTGATCTGAATTCGGGATAGACCTTTTCAGGACACGGATAACACGGAGGCAACGGAAAATCCGTAAAATACGGAAAGAATCCGTCCTGTCCGTGGAATCCGTGTCCAAAGATTTTGGACATGGTCTTATCTCGAATTACGTTAAAGGATGGATTAAAGGCAAAAGACCGAGGCAACTCCCTTGGTCGTTTTATTTGCCAAAATATAAATTTGCCAGGGTTCCCAAAAAGAACACAAAGAGCATGGCAACAATGACTCCAGCCGCCCATCCCAATATTGGAGCGAATCTCAAAAGCTCCACGCCTGCATCCTTCAAGATAGTGGATATTCCCCACAATGCAGTTGCCGAAAAACCAAGCGCTTTCAGGCTCAGGTCAAAGTTGGTTTTCTTCGCAAGGTGAACAACCATGAAGACTTCCAGGCCCGTGAGCAACAAGGATGTCCCCGGGATGGGACTGGTGAGCGCGGCAAGCAATCCCGCCAGCGCGCTGTAAAGCAGGATCAGTTTTACGTTCGATCTCATACCGGCTTATTATAGCAAAGCCGGTTTATTCCCCATGTGTCGTTGATGGATTATTTTCAGAGAAGAACCGCATGATTATGAATACCAGGGTGACTATTGAGTTACCTCAGTTCAAAGATTTCAGCACTCGCAATGCCCTCCAGGTGACCCATTTGTTCGGCTGTTTCTTCCTCCCGAAATCGATCCAGGTCTTTCCCGTGTAATCGTATTCCATCAGCCATTGACCGTGTTCATTCTGTTTTTCGCGGATGATGTCGAGCGTGCTCGTTAATCGCTTATCCTTGCCATATCCCAAACCGACCATGGCTTCAGCAAGCTGCAACAGATCAGTGACGTAGAACACGGGGAAACCGAACTTCCACCAGGCGCGGTTTGGTTTACTATCATCACGTGTTGGATATTTTGCTGTAGCGGGATCGATGCTGAAGAAAAAATCCACGCTCTGTTTGACGGCTTTCTTGATCAATGGCGTCCGTTTATTCGCGGGCAATTTACTCAACGCCAACATGACTTTGACTCCGCCCCATGCGCAGGGAAGTTTGTTGTTCACGCCGCAGGCAAAGCCGGGACCGCACTTGTAGGCGTAATAGCGGACCGGCGCATCCTTGTCTTCCATCGGCGCGACGCCATCACCTGTGACCGTGCGTGCCATCCATTCGTAGGCTTTTTTCAAACGTGGATCATCACAGCCCATTTCCATCAGCGACCAGCAAAGATTCCCTTGCAGGCAATCCACTGTTCCAGAAGGTGCGCCGGATGTAGTTGTTGTGAATTGACCGCCTTCCGCCATATGATCCAACAGATAGTTGCAGGCTTGGGCGACGCGTTTATCTTCACTGGCGGATGCGCCAAGTTGAGCCAGCAGAATCATCGCCCAAACTGTGGATTGATATTTTGTTGTGTATCCGGGTCCAGGTTTGACCCAGTAACCTTCCTTCTCCATATTGGACAGGATCATCGCAATCGGTCCCTCTTTATGTGCAGACTTGCGCGCGGATTTCAGTTTTTTGTCATCAGGCGGGAGGTCGAACAGATCGCGCAGGGCGAGATAGCGGACGCCGGGATTTTCAGACTCCAGCAACCACGGCAGCGAGTCGTTTCGTAGCTGATTCTTCCAAGACATATGTACCTCCTTTCAGAACCAAATTTCCCCGGTCTAAGGAATAGTATAGCACCGTGCGGGCTTTATAGCACATCGATTTTCAATAATGTTTCGGCGTATAATTGCCAAAGAGATAGGAGTAATTTTATGAGCAATAAATCCTTGCAGCTTACTGCCATTATTGAGCGTGAAGATGACTGGTTCGTTGCAACTTGTCCCGAAGTGGATGTGGTCAGCCAGGGCAAAACGATCGAAGATGCGCGTTCCAATTTGCTGGAAGCAGTGGAAGGTTTCTTTGAAGTCGCTTCTCCCTCCGAGATTCGGCGCAGGCTTAAAAAAGAGACCTATATTATGCCGCTGATGCCTGTTATTCCAAAATTGAAAATGAAGG
>DATDRD010000286.1:0-8646 GCA_035291925.1 Anaerolineales bacterium | reverse complement strand
GAATTACCAAAACTTCCGTATGCAGTGGATGCACTCGAACCTTACATCGATGCGCAGACGATGAGCATCCATCACACCAAGCATCATCAGGCTTATATTACAAATCTTAATGCTGCAATTGAAAAACATCCTGAACTGGCGGCAAAATCTCTCGAAGACCTGCTCTCGGATTTGAACGCCGTGCCAGAGGATATTCGCGTTGCGGTCCGCAACCATGGCGGCGGTACCTGGAATCACAACATGTTCTGGGAGATCATGGGACCCAAGATGGGAGGCGCTCCCAGCGGCGCACTGACCCAGGCAATTGAAGCAGCTTTCGGTTCGTTCGATGCATTCAAGTCCGATTTCGAAAAAGCGGCAAACACCCGCTTCGGCTCCGGCTGGGCCTGGCTTGTCAGAAAAGGCGATGGTCTGGCCGTCGTCTCCACCGCAAACCAGGATAATCCGCTTTCTGAAGGGATGACTCCCGTGATGGGCATTGACGTGTGGGAGCACGCATACTACCTGAAGTATCAGAACCGCCGCCCGGAATATGTTTCCAACTGGTGGAACGTTGTCAATTGGGAAGCAGTGGCCGAGAGGTATAAGTAGAATCCATCGGAGCTTGGATATCTTTCGAAGCTCTCATTGATGCCAGGAATGTCATGCAGGCTTCCGAAGTCCTGGGAAGCAGGATATAATGCCTACATATCGCATGTCACATCCGATAAGGAGATAAACCTATGACTCATATTATCACCAGCTTATGCGTTCGCGACCGCGGTTGTATTGACGTTTGTCCTGTAGAATGTATGATTCCCGGCTTCCCTATTAATGAATGGCCGTGGATTTACATTGATCCTGACACCTGCATTGACTGTGGTGCGTGTGTGCCCGAATGTCCATTTGCCGCCATCTTCCCTGAAGATGAAGTTCCCTCGGCTTACACCGCAAAAGGTGGTGAGTACATCAGCAATGTTGGTCTCACCGGCCATTTTGAAGGGACCAATCATCATGGCGGACCGATCGTGCTTGATACGGCCCGACAATTGGCGTCCGGGGAAGTGATTGACCTCACACCGGATATCAAGCCCAATTACGATTTCTTCAAGGGAGGTCCCGGTTACGGCGCCAAGGATCAAGATAACGGTATGTAAGATGTCCCGAAAAGAGCCAGGTCCTTGCCTGGCTCTTATGTTATTCTATGGCCTTGAGTGATTTATGAAGATTATCCCGCAGACATTCTGCGGGATAACTCATATATTATGGATACATCGCATCAACAAGCAATTCCTGCCCGATGCGCTGTGCGAGCCACGCATTATTCTCCTGCAACAGCACCACAACAACGAGCGGTGATGCCTGCCAATTCGGCGGCGTCCCCGCGATGAACCAGGTCACGGATGAATCTTTTTCTGTCGCCTGCCCGGTGTGAGACCAGTAATTCTGTCCTTCCTGGATGAAGGATCCAGCCGCCTCCTCCGCGGCCGCTGCCTCGACCGCTTCGAATGGCGTTCCCAGCGCTGGTAGTATTACCCAGCCATCGTTCGGCGTGTTGACTGCTGTTGCAATGCGCGGCGCAGGGACTATTCCTTCATTGCTCAATGCCGCGCAGGCCAGCGCCACCTGCAGGGGCGTAACGTGCAGGTTTTCCAACTCCGCATTTGAAAGCGGCTGTGCAACCTGTATTCGTATCTCAGGCACACGGTAGAACCCAAATGCCTCCTGCACATTTCGTAATCTATCTTCATTGCGATTGCCATCACCGAGAAGCGCCTGTGCGAATGGGTCCATAAGAGAACCTGTTGGATAAAGCCCTGCTGTGGCGCGGTTGATCAGCGGTTTACCCGGATCCTTGTTAAGCTGTGAGCCTGTTTCATTCAAATAATTGGGATTGAAGGTCGGATGTGATGCCATGACCAGAATTTCGCCCGTCTGCGCGTTAAGTAACACCACCGCGCCGGCATGATCGAGCATCATTTCATCGGAGCGATATTGCAGATGCAGGTCGATGCTCAAGCGCACATCCAATCCATCAGGGGACATGCCGTAAACCAGGTGATTCCACCAGATGGTGGATGCGGGATTGCCCCTCCGACCGCGCAGATATTCGTCAAGTGAAGCCTCGAGCCCTGCCTGGCCGTAGATTGGATGGTTATATCCCACCACCGGCGCAAGATCAGGATATTTATAGGCGCGGGCATAACTCCCCACTTCTCCCTCCGTTGTGTTGATGGCGGCATTCGAACGGTCCACCAGCCAGCCGCGCGGCACATAACGGTCTTCAATCGTACGGCGCTGGTTATCGGTGCGCGTGAGCAGGTCTGGCCCGCGCACGATAGCCCACCATCCGTTCGTCAGCGCGGCGGCGAATAATCCAAGTGATAAGAATGTGCTGAACGCAATATAAGGCTGGGGTTTTGGGAGGGGAGCGGGTTCTTCATCCAGATGATTGCTGATGAGCAAGAGGCAAAGCAGGGCTACGAAGGATGTCAGCAGGGATGATCCACCATAGGATACAAAAGGCAGTGTGACGCCCGTCAATGGCAGGAGGCGCAGGTTGCCGCTAATAATGAGCAATGCCTGAATACCAAAGTACGCGGTGATACCTGCCGCAAATAACCGGCGAAAGCTATCGGGGGCAAGGAGTGAGGCGCGCAAGCCGCGGGCGAGGATCAAACCAAAGAGAGCAATCAAACCCAGGGTCCCGATCAGACCCGTTTCTTCCGCAATTGCCGAAAAAATAAAATCTGACATGGCAACAGGCACGAGCGCAGGACTCCCCAATCCCGGCCCGCGTCCTTCAAGACCGCCATTCGCGACGGCAAGCAGGGATTGAATGATCTGATATGAACCACCACTTGGGTCATCCCAGGGATTGAACCAGGAGTTAACGCGCGCCTGAATGATATCCACTAAATAATAACCAACAAATCCTACAAAGAGGAGCAGGACCGCGCTGATCAGTATGGTGCGTCGGCGGCCCGTGGCAAGATATACGATGATCGAATACAGCGCAATGAAGATCGAAGCAGTTCCAAGGTCGCGTTGAACCAGCAGAAGCAAGATGGCAAGTCCGCTCAGGATGAAGGTGGGATAAATGAGCGGAAACGCGCGTAATTGGATTGGGAGTCTATCCGCGAAATACGCGGCAAGATAGGCAACCAACAAGAGTTTGAGCGGCTCGGAGGGTTGAAAGTAGACACCGCAGCACCCAAGCCATAAACGCGGACCAAAACCAGTCGGATTGGTTCCAAACAGGAGAGTCAACCCTGTGAGAATCAGACCGGTCGTGAGTAGCAAATATTTATATCGGCGCAGGAAGCCAAGCGTGGTGGGAAGCCCCAGCCCGAAGGAGAAGACGAGCAGGCTGACGCCCAGCCAGAGCGCCTGACGCGCGCCGAAACCCGAATCGAGCCGCCAGACGGTGAGCAGGCCCCACCCGCTTAGAAACGCAGCGGCTGGGAATAGATATGGATCGGCGTCTGGTAATCTATGAACGATATAGCGATGCACGCGCACGATAAACAGCCCCCATAAAGAGAGAGCCACCCATTGCGACCAGCGGTAATCCACATCCAGATTACGCTCCCGAACGGCCGGGGACAGCATGATCAGCAACGTTTGTAAAACAAGGAAGCCCGCTGCCATCTTCAGCAGTTTGCTTTGGATGATTCTGCTCATTGATTATAGATACTTGCTGATTAACAGCTCCAGCTTCTCGCGGGTTTCGGCGGGAATAATATCCTTGCGCGTGATCAGGGCCGCCGCAAGGGCATGTTCACATTCACAATCCCGCTCATGCTTTAGATTGCGCGCAAGAATCCGAACAGCTTCCTGCGCGAGAAGTGTGTTTCTATTGAGGGTTTGGATCACCATTTCCACAGTCACGGGCGCTTCACTTACATGCCAGACGTCATAATCTGTGACGTGTGCCATGGTTGCATAACAGATCTCTGCTTCGCGTGCCAGGAATACTTCGGGAGCTGCCGTCATGCCGATGATGGACATTCCCCACGAGCGATAGGTTTTGGATTCGGCTTTTGTCGAAAAGCGAGGACCTTCAATAGTGATGAATGAGCCCCCACGATGTGTTACGCCTCCTGCCAGGCGGACAGCTGATTCCAGTTGATCGGAAAGATCGCGACAAAAAGGCTCAGCCACGCTGACATGTGCCACCAGACCTTCGCCAAAGAAGGAACGCGCGCGTTTATGCGTATTGTCGTAAACCTGGTCGGGGATAACAATGTGACCGGGAGCGAATTCCTCCTGTAGAGATCCGCACGCGCTGATGCTGATGATCCGCTCCACGCCTAATGATTTCAACGCGTACATATTCGCTCGGTAAGGGACCTCGCTGGGAGTGATGTGGTGCCCGATCCCGTGGCGGGCGAGAAAGGCGACCCGTTCACCTTCCAATGTGCCAGCTACGATCGGCGCGCTGGTTTTTCCGAAGGGTGTGTTGATGTCAAATTCCTGAGTAGCTTGTAACCCCGGCATTTCATAAAGCCCTGAGCCGCCGATGATTGCAAGGGTTACCTGTTCGGTCATAGCCGACCTCCTGTTTAGAGTTTTTTTGTGGCGGGAAATTTGTCGTCACTATCGATGCGGATAATGAAAAACGTGTTGCCGCATTTGAATTCATCGCCTGTGATCACCACCGCTGGAACGATCAGTTTTTCGCGATTGAGAAAGGTCCCATTTGTGGAATTGAGATCCTCCAGCCACCACTGCCCATGATGAAAAATCATGCGCGCGTGGTGCGCAGATAACGCCTCATCCATTACCGCAAGGTCGCAGTTGGTATCGCGCCCGATTGTCACCTCAGTTTGAGAGAAATGACTCTGGCTTACCTTCTTCTGGCCGACTCTAATTTCTATCGTGATGTTCGGTTTTTTTTGTACGGATAACCGGTTCGCCTGTTGTTTGAGTTCCTGCCACAGTGTCAATAATGCCCATGCCAGAAAACAATAAAGCGCGATTGCCAGGATCAATCGCAGGGCAAGGACAACAGATGCGATCATTTATTTGGGTTATCTTCTCTAAATTTTCCTGTCGGCCTTATGTCCACGGTATTTTGCTCAACCGTGGCGGTCGGTCTTTCGCTAGTGCCTGGCTCGCGTTCCAGGGGTCCGGTTTCGCCAAGATCGGGGTGGGGTGGGGGATTATCCTGCCCGAAGATCAAAGCAACTCCTGCCAGGGATATGACATCACCGGGGTATAAAACAGTCTGGCTTGTGCGCTGACCATTCACAAACGTCCCGCCGGTCGAGTTCAAGTCGAACAGCACAAAACGCCCTTTGATGGCGCGCAGTTGTGCATGGTTGCGGGAGACGCGCGGGTCATCGATCACCAGATGATTCTCAAGCCTTCTGCCAATATTCACAACGGTTTCGTCCAGGGCATGTACTCTAACGCCCTCGATGATCAAAAAGGCATTTTCGGGAATATTATCGACAGGATCGGTGTTTTCATTCGTTAGCGATGTTTGCATCCCCTGTGTATCTGCCACCGGTTCCAGTTTGTGTGATGCGACCACGCTGATTTCCCCCGCTGAGTAGGTATCGTCTGTTGTGATGGTGATCGTCGGTTGTGCCGTGAATTGCAAACCCACGTCGTTCGCTGCAGTAGTGATGATGTTCTTTAGTGTATCCAGTGTGCGCTGTTCCTTCCACATGGGGGATGAGTCGGTTGCCACGATCAATGTAAAAACATTGGGAGCGATCGCTCCCTGATCCTTTTGCTGGATAATATTTTGCTTCAGCGCGTTCGCCAAACGTTGAATCATCCGGTCTTCCACTTTCAAGCCCGGAAGAATCCCCACCAACTGATTTTCAACTAATGACTGTAGTTTTACTTCCAATTCGTCCAGTTTTAGTTTCATAACAATGCCTCGACTTGATTCTGCGGGTTCCAAGTATTATAGAGGCGAGGCGAAAAATCTGCAAGTACCCAGGCTTACAGTTTCAAAAAGGTTTGTCATCAGGGATTCGTCAGGCTACTTTAATACCAGGTTTTGATTGCAGTTGGGACAGATGATTTCCTCTAATGTAACCGCGAACCCACAATTTGGGCAAGTGGTGGGGTGGGCATCCCCCAGCGGGGCGCCACAGGCAATACAGGATCCTTCCCCGAGGGGATTAGCCGTTCCACAATGCTCGCATGTGATTCTGCTCAATCGTTCAGAAAGGGCGTGGGAGGCGCCAAATGCCGTGACGGTCCGGTTGATCACCTTCCATACGTTTTCGTTGAGCTGGATATTCTCAAAATCCTGGGCGAGATCATCCAACCTGCCAAGCAGGCTGAAGGGATTGCGAAGCGCTGAGAGTGCAGTATGGCCGATGCTTGCCGCCACACCCAGCCAGGCCTGATTGCCCAATTCGATCATGATGCCATCTTCAACGGTCTGGATGCTGATCGTCAGCGCAGTTTGCCCACCAGACATGGCACCTCTCCGTGTTGCAATTTGCACAGCCATATTGTCATGTTGCCCCACCACTTGCGCGTGCATGTTCCCGCGGTTGAATTCCGCCATGAGGGCATCGGCAATGTCATTGGGTTTGATATTTCCGTGGAAAATTCGTCTGTCCATGTTTTCGATTATAATCCGCTTTACAAGCGACGACGATATGTCGTCGCATTCCATCTCTAAGAATATCTACGTAATGAAAAGATTTTGGTTTAAAACCTTGTTGGCGATTTTGACAGTAATGGGCCTGTGGGTGGGAACGTTTCTTACATCGGAGCAGCAGAGGGTCCGGGCGCAGGAGGCATCCACCCCGACCGGTATTTTTGTCACGGTTACGTACACGGATCCGATCAACGTTCGCGGTGGGCCCAGCACGGTCTATTATCCGATCATTGGGCAGTTGACGCCCGGGGATGTGGTTCCGGCGCTCGGTGTTTCGCCCGGACGGGAGTGGGTCCAAATTACATATCCTCCCACCGGTGGGACGGGCTGGGTATATTCGTCATTTGTGTCTGTATCAGGCGGCGAACTTCGGATCGTGGAGCCACCCCCAACTCCCACGCTGCCTGTCACTTCGACGATTGACCCGACTCTCGCAGCAGCTTTCAACATCCAGCCCACTGAGACGCGCTTGCCTACTTTTACACCCCCGCCACCGTTGAACGTTCCTGAATTCAATGACGCAAGTACGCCCAATCCTTCGCGGCTGGTATTCGGGATTTTCATTCTTGGCCTGGGTTTGACGGGTGCCATCGGTTTACTCGTGTCATACGTTTTACGAAGGTGATCGTGAGATGAGCAAGCTGGGCACCGCCAGAATTATCATCTGGGTCGTTGCGATATTCGGGATCACAATTCTGGGTTTGTTCGATCCAGGTCAGACTGCAGTGTCTGCACAACAGCCGACCGGATCGATCCCGACTGTCACTGGCACGCCCTCAGGTCCGGTCATCAAGGTTGATTTGAGTATTCCCCAGATCCGGGTTTACGCTGGCCCTGGTTCATTTGATTATCCTGCGATCGGGGTCATGCTGGCGGGCGAATCCGCGCCCGCGCTTGGCCGGGCAAGCGGCCGGGAAGATTGGATTCAAATTCACTACGCCGGCGTTCCCGATTCCGTCGGCTGGGTCTATGGGCTCTACGTTTCACTTTCGCCGGGCGCGCTGCTTCCGATTGTGGATATCCCTCCGACGCCCACTGCGCTTTCCACTCCAACCATCAACCCAACCCTCGAAGCCGCGTTCATTGGACAACAAACACCAACCCGCCTGCCGACCTTCACGCCGCCGCCGCCCCTTGAACTGCCCTCGTTTCGTGACGTTAGCCAGGCCCAGACAACTGGTATCCCTGTGGGACTGCTGATCCTCAGCCTTGGGTTATTTGGTTTCTTCGGTGCAGTGATTTCGTATCTGCGTGGGAGATAAGAGTTGCGCTCCAGAGCGGAGCGCAACGCAGTCGAAGCGCGCATAAGCAAACAAAAAAAGACCGATGGCTCGGTCTATTTTTGTTTCTAACTTTTACGAATTAGTTGTTGCAAGAGCACGAGCCGCCGCAGGCGCATCCACCTTCGCCATGGGCATGACCATGTTCGTGGCTCTGCGCACTGGGGCTATCCACTGCAAAGCCCGCGCCGCGCACCGGATCGTTTACAAAGTCAATACTCGCGCCGCGCAAGTAATCAATGGACACTTCATCCACAACAACCTGTACACCATTCGCTTCAAAGGTTGTATCGACATCACGGATATTGTTATCCAGCGCCATGCCAAAATTCACACCACAACAACCACCGCCGGCTACATACACGCGCAGCGCATAGCCCTCCAGATTGCGTTCGGCAAGGATATTCTTAACTGCATCAGAAGCTGCTACAGATAAGGAGATTGTCGCTGGTTCAGTCTGTGTCAATATTTTTGTCTCGAGTTCTTCTAACATATGATCTCCTTTGAGAGGTAAGTAGATAAATCTTATCAAATTCGGGTCAGACTGTCAACTATGGCTTTCAGGCCGCGCTCCCAGTGCCGTCCTTTGCAGAGCATCCCTGTGGGACGGCGCCGGCATTGGCAATAATCGCCGCCTATGCTTGACACATATCTATTGCGCCTGTAAAATCCCTGTGCTCGACTGGCGGAAGCCTATATTTTATTCTGTTCGGGAGGAATAACCTAACATGTATGCTATGCAGGGACTTCAACCTT
>DATDRD010000285.1:0-3047 GCA_035291925.1 Anaerolineales bacterium | reverse complement strand
GAAATAATATCCTTGACAAAGTCTTGGAACCGGCTGATATTCCTTGCAGTTTTGCTTTCACCGGATTGGAAAAAGGAACTTAATACACCGCTGCAATTGCGGCTGTATACTTATTAGTGAGGCTAAAGAAAAGAAAAAAATGCTTCTAACATTTATCTTTTTAGCGCTCTTCATCCCGCTACTTGCTATCCAACAACGGGCTGGGTATCTGGACTACGGGATCTACGCACATCTGCAGATTCCTTTCATCGGTTTTGTTCTTCTTGGCATCTGCTGGTGGCTGCACAAAAAGAAGTCGAAAGCCTCCCGATATCTCATCCTCGTTCCGCTCGCCTACATCCTCACCACCGCGACAACGAACATTCTCGGTGAGAAGTTTCTCCAAGTCGATCACTCCGAGGATCTACCTATCAGAAATCGGCTCGCGGAGTATAGTCCTCCAAACCAGCCGCCCACCAAATCACAGATTCTGGCTGACCTTGGTCAGCCTTTAGCCAGCGCCATCCTCTCGACTACGAACGTTAATGTGCCAGAAAAGGTGATGGTGGATGTGCGTTACGCCCCTGCGGGATCAGAAATCTTGGTTTACGAGGAAACGGACCGTAACGGACGGCACTTTACATATTTCATTTTCATCGATCCCGGGACTGGCCGGAAAGGATTTCACAGGGAGCTACCGGGGATGTTGAGGGATGACCAATGGCCAAGGCAGCCGCTACGTTGATGCTCTGTGTAGAACACCAATATGCCTAACAAAAGGATGCACTTGACGGCTATTCCGCTGCCGCTCCATCGCCGCAAGTGATCCTTGGCGTTAGACCGCAAGCGGAGAATGACGGCCCTCTCCGAGGAGGCTGAGATGGCAAAACGCGCACACTGGCCGATGTGGCTAGGGGTTAGTTACGCGGCTCTGGTTGGCGCTGCACTGGTCTTTGCGCTCCAGCCAGGCGGCGAAGGGCTCAGGGGCGTTTGGGCAGTGCTTCTGGCGCTGCCGTGGAGTGCGCTGAGCGTGTTTCTCTTCGATGCCATCAATCCGCGGTTCACAGACCAATTCGGGCCAGTCGCGGCACTCGTGGGTGGGCTCCTGAATGCGTACCTGGTTTATGTCATCGCGAGGCGGTCGCAAAGGCAGGACAAATGAGGGTGAATTCTTGGGGTAGACGCGCGTTCTAACTCCAGCTGGTGCGCGCGGGCCGCCAGCGCTGTGCCATCATTAACAGCCATGCCGGCCCGCCGGAAGAGGAAAAGGGGTCGCCCATTAGCAGGCAGGTCACCCAGGAGTCTTTTCTTGACGGGAAAGCTGCTCGTGCGATAGAAGCGGTGGCATGCCGCGACGCCCTCGCAATGCCAGCGGTGGATTAGCCTACCACGTGTTGAACAGGCGTGTCGGTCGGCTACCGCTGTTTGAGAAGCCTGCCGACTATGCTGCTTTTGAAAAAATTCTCCATCGCTTCAGTAAAGGGGGCCAGGTCTTGCAATCACACACTGTCGTAATGCAAGACCCGACCCCGAAATACGCGGAACTTACAGAGGAATCATCGAAATCGTGGAGGAGCAGACATGATTACAAACGATAACGAACTCAAGGTGACTCTGGAGCGGATTGCGCGGTTTCAGGAACAGGTTGCGCATCTACGGCGCGTGGAAACAAACCCCGAGAACTATCACGGTGCGGTTTCGGGGTTTCTGGCAGAGATCGACCGCATGCAGCTCGAGGTGCGGGAGTACCTAAGCATTCACCCCGCCGAAGTGGCGTCAACAAGTACTTCGTAGTCACGAACGGCTAACCAACGGCTTGAGATTGACGCTCCCGGAATCGCGCAACTCAGCCTTCGCGTTGAGGCTGTAGGAGTTGAAGGGTCACGCATCAAAGCTGACGCTTCTGTTTCAGACTGTTTTCAAAATCATTGAGGATTTCCGGCATATCCAGGGCAGCGGAGAATTCCTTAAGCCACTTGCGGATTCGTCTCAGATTTAGCTTTGGCTCGGCGACCAATAAAGCTGCAATGTCAGCAATGTCTTGAGGCCGGTGCGCAACGGCTTTCATAATGATTAGGTCTTCCGGCGTGGGGAGGGGAAGCGAGAGTCCGCCGACTTTTGTCCATCTCACCCTTGTAATGCTTTCTTCTTCGAATGGCAGGCCGGCAAGGGAGACATCTACTGCCACCCCGCTTGGCTTGTGGCTCAGGAGAAAAACTCGCGACACGCGGGCAAAGGCAATGGGATTCTTGATGCGAGGGACAAAACCGAATTTTGCGGCCGCATTTAGAGACTTTTCCCAACGATCCTCGCCAAGGAGCACAAGAACATCTACATCTCGCGTAAAGCGGGGGCGGCCCAGCAAAGAGACGGCTATCCCACCGATGATAAGCCCGGGCACACGCTCCGACCGCAACCACTTGACCAGGGCACGCAGTGTGGCCTCTGGGGGTGCCGTCGAGGCGCTTCTAGCCACGGTATGCTCTCAAGAGCCGGTTCCATCTCTCACGGACCTCTCTCTCCCTGTTGGGGGGGAACTTAGTCCAACCAAAGTACCTTGCCCAGGCTGCAAGTGCCGTTAGTTCTTGGAGTTTGCGCCAAAGGGGCATTCTTCGCCGCTCTTCCCTTTCGATAGCATGGATATCTTTCCAGCGTTTTTTAAACGCCCGCGCCTGACCTTTACTGACGCCATTTTTCATGATTGATCCCCTGTTTAGCACCAAAAATATAGCAGGGATAGGATATCAAAACCAGTCGGCGACAGCGAAATTTTGGGCTCTTGGGATCAGACTTCTACAGATCCAGGACTTTAACGTAGCGAAAGAAAGGCGAGACGGCTTAGATCCAGCGCAGTAGCCGGTAAGAGACCCAGATAAAGCGTGCCCACCACGCCGATGATTGCCGGGGACAGTATACTTCATTTCCCAGAAAGCGTGTCAGGCATGATATTTGACATTCTCACACGTCAGGTGTTCTCGTTCAAATCAATCCAGGAGCTTGCCGACCCAAAGTTCTTTGAGGAAATGGGTTGGCGGCATGATCTCCGTGCCGTCGTCGGCCCTGCGCCA
>DATDRD010000284.1:0-2208 GCA_035291925.1 Anaerolineales bacterium | reverse complement strand
GTGATCTCGCCAATCACTTCGGTGCAGGGATAGGCAGGCGGAAGTTTTTCGAGCGGAATACCAAGTCTCTCGCAAACTTCCTGCGACCATTTTTTAGTATATGGATTGAAAAGAAAATAAACTGACGCGCCCACCCAATCGATCGCGATCTTGCCGGTAAGCTTGAACAGGATATATTCCTTGCAATCCAGGAGATAAGCGGTGCGATCCCAAACATCCGGTCGCTCTTCCTTGAGCCAGAGAATCTTGGGGATGCTGTCTTTGGCTGTCGGGATGTTGCCTGTATGTTGAAATAGGAAAGCAGGCATATCGCCCGATACGACGCGGTCAGCCTGTTTAATGCTGCGCAAGTCCAGCCATGAGAGCATCGCTGTCAGTGGGCGGCCTTTTTCATCCACAGGCAGGGTGTTCCACATCTGCGCTGAAACGCCCACACCGAGGATCTCATCCGGGTCAATGCCCGATTCCTGGATTACTTTGCGGGAAGTGGCCGCGACCACCTGCCATAATTCATCCGGGTCCTGCTCGACCCATTCCGGACGGGGATAGGATATGCCGTAGGATTGGTAGGCTGAATGCAATACTTTCCCTCGTAAATCACAGAGTACTGCCTTGTTCCCGCCCGTGCCAACATCATGCGCCAGGATGTATTTTTTCTTTGTCACTGTATCGCTCCTGTTGCGCTCAAAATTCAATATCCATCACTTCCCTTATGTACTCTTTGAAGGTCTGGATAAAGAGTTGGTTTTGATCCGGCGAACCCACTGTGATGCGGATAAAGCCTTGTGACATATTGTGACCACTCATCGGCCGGATATAAATAGCTTTGGCCGCCATCCTGTCACGAATCTCGCTTGAATCCTTATTGAGAACACTGGCATCGATCAGGACGAAATTCCCTTCGGAGGGAAAGGCACGCATTCCGGGAATTCTGTTGATTTCTTCGAAGATATACTCGCGTCCCTTGATGATATTTTGGCGCTTGCGCTCCAGATCTTCTGCATCCTCCAAAGCCGCCAGTGCAGCCGCGATAGCCACCAGGCTGACATTCCACGGAAAGCGGACGCGATTGAAATAACTGGCAAGTTTCGGATCGCACAGTAAATAACCGACACGAAACCCTGCCAGCCCATAAGCCTTGGAAAACGTGCGGTTGACCACCATATGGGGATATTTCTCAATGAGCGATACACGCGTAGCAACATTGTTTTCCAATTCGTAATAGGCTTCGTCGTAGAAAGTTGGGATGCCTAATTCAAGGATGCGCAGCAAATCCTCTTCAGCAATCTGCCTGCCGGTGGGGTTGTTAGGTGAACAGATAAAGATGAGCTTCGTTCTTGGTGTGACAGCCTGGAGGATCGCATTCATATCCCAGTAGAATTCCCTCGTCATTGGCACTAACACAGGCACACCACCTGCCACCTTGACGCGGGCTTCATACATCGGGAAGGATGGAACAGGGATGACGGCCTCATCTCCGGGCGCAATAAATGTATGTGTTACGAAATTGATGACGTCTGTCGAGCCACTGCCTAAAACAACATGGTCAGCGGTCAGGCCGGCCATTTCCCCGATCTTCTGTCGCAGCCGCGGCCCGGAGCCGGGATAGAGATTTCCCAGCCTCGCAGATTCCATGACCGCTTCCATTACATGTCCAGAAGGGACAAGCAAATTCTCATTGGACATCATGCGAATGATCCGGGGATTCTCCCAGGCAATATCCATGTGTTTATCGCTATAAGGTTCTGCAGCTTTTACCCAGGGTACGATGAAGTCTTCAGCGGATTTCATAGTTTTTGCCTTCTTCAAAGTGAATTCTGATTTATTACTCAATTAGCGTTGCAATTCTTCAACGTCTTTGTACCATTTGACCCTCTCCCCAATCCTGGCGCGTGCCTTCCAAATCAGGGACTTTGGTTGAGATTCAATACGTGCTTCCAGTTCTTTGATATGCCCGCGCACGATCCTGCGATCTTCCTGCGAGAGTCCATCGTAGTGATCAAGGGTCTCATCCAGTACCTTCAGGTTGCCGGTGACTGTCCGCCAGAAGCCCCAGTCATTTCCGAGCGTGCGGGCAATGACAACCGCGTTCACTGTCTCGTGGTCCTGATCGCCGATGGGGTGTTCCCGCAGGAGCATGATGCTGTCGATCAGATCTTTTTCATTGATTTGAACGATTTGCATTTTCTCAAGCAATAATTCCGCCAG
>DATDRD010000283.1:0-5094 GCA_035291925.1 Anaerolineales bacterium | reverse complement strand
GCCATTACGCTCCCCAATTGACCCGCAGTATTTGCCCCCATGGCATGCATCAAAATGAAGTTGTCAAAATCCTCATCGTTTGCCACCTTCGCGGCCAGTCGTCCGGCCATCGGGAAAGCTGAAATGCCTGCCGCGCCGATCAACGGATTGATCCTATGCCCGCTTAGCACAGACATCAATTTACCAAAGAGCAGACCAGCCACCGTGTCCAATCCAAACGCCAGCAAACCCAGCCCAAGGATTTGTATGGTGGCGAGATTCAAGAAACCCGCCGCGCTCATCGTCGCGCCGATGGTGAGGCCCAGGAACAACGTGGCGATATTGATGATCTCGTTCTGCGCGGCTTTACTTAACCTTTCTACAACCCCCGACACCTTGAGCAGGTTGCCGAGCATAAGCATGGATATCAATGGCGTTGCTTCAGGGATCAGTAATCCGATTACAAGGGTGACGATCATGGGAAACGCGATCAACGCCTTTTGCGAGATGGGCTTCGGCATGTAGTCCATGCGGATCATGCGTTCTTTTTTCGTCGTCAATAATTTCATCAGCGGCGGCTGAATGATCGGTATCAGGCTCATATAGGAGTAGGCCGCAACAGCGATAGGCGCGAGCAATTCAGGCGCCAGCTTTGCTGCTACGAAAATGGATGTAGGCCCGTCAATCGCGCCGATCACTCCGATCGATGCAGCTTGATTCAGTGGAAACCCGATCGCGATGGCCAGTATTAACGTGCCGAAAATTCCAAACTGCCCCGCTGCACCCAGCAATGCCATCTTCGGCTGCGCGAGAAGCGGACTGAAGTCGATCATGGCGCCAACCCCCACGAAGATCAGCAGGGGGAACAATTCGGTTGAAATGCCTGCGTCGTAGAGAACGCCCATCATGCCCTCTGCGGCGGTCATGCCACCCATTGGGATGTTCGCCAGCAGACAACCGAATCCGATTGGCAGAAGCAATACAGGTTCGATCTCTTTTGCCACAGCCAAATACATCAAGGCAAGCGCAGTAGTGATCATCAGCGCGTTACCCCATGTGAAATGAAGGATTCCTTTGAGCAATTCTGGTAGCAACGATGCTAAATCCATATATGACCTGTCTACTTGTTTACATGTCTACTTGTTTACAGGTACACAAGTAGACATGTAAACAAATCAATCTGCAAATTTCACCAATATCTGCTTGTGAGCCACGGCTTGATTTGCACTTACGAGAACTTCTGAGATCCTTCCCGCACGTATGGAGCGAATGCTATTCTTCATCTTCATTGCTTCAATGACGAGTATGACCTGCCCCGTTTCGATTTGCTCGCCAGCCTTTACGAAGATCTCGATCACCGTGCCGGGCAGAGGCGCTGTCATTTCATCGGTGTTCAGACCCGGACCTGGTTGGGGCTTTGGCAATTCAACAGAGTTAGTTTCCTTCGCCTCTTTTTGGCCTGCTGGCTTGATCCCGTTTTCAGGGCTGACCTCGAATTCCTGACCATCCACGCGCGCGATGACGGGCCGCGCGTGGATATCTTCGATCTCCACTTCATAGGATTTGTCTGCAATTCTGACGGTGTATTTCATCCATTATCCTATCTTGCGCGGTTGGCGGTTAAGCCGTTCCCCTTTTTGATATAACTGTTGTGTACGCATGCCCAACTGCCATGCAGAAACAAGGGCGGTTGGAGGGTCGGACAGTGGATGAGCGTTTTCCATCTCCTGCTGCGCGAGCGCGAAGGCAACCGCGAGAGCCGCGACCCGGGCATTGTCCCCCCCTTGCATCTCCCCCAACCTTGGGGGGGATAGTGGCGGGGCAGTGGATTCTTTTTCTGCAGTGATCCATGTAAGCAGGACCATGATCCACCACAATAGAATGATCGCGGCGAAGACGAGTCCCATGCCGAGTGCGGTGATTTCAAGGGCAATCATCAAGTTGCTCATACTGGGATGTTCCCATGCTTGCGCGGCGGGGCGGGTGCGTACTTATCGCGCAGGGCGGATAGCGCCGCGATGATCTTCGGACGTGACTCGCGCGGCTCGATGATGTCATCCACATAACCGGTGGACGCCGCGTAATATGGATTGTTGAATTTCTCGCGATATTCCGCGGCGAGTTTTTTACGCTCCGCGGCTGGATCGTCCGCGGCTGCAATCTGCTTCTTGAACAATATGTTCGCCGCGCCCTCCGCGCCGAGCACTGCAATTTCAGCGGAGGGCCAGGCATACGTGACATCTGTGCCGAGATACTTGCTGGACATCACCACATACGCGCCGCCGTACGCCTTGCGCGTGATAATGCATATCTTCGGAACCGTGGCTTCTGAATATCCGTAAAGGAGCTTTGCGCCGTGACGAATGATGCCGCCATGCTCCTGTGCGACGCCCGGAAGGAAACCTGGAGAGTCGACGAACGTGACCAGCGGAACATTGAAGCAATCGCACATGCGCACAAAGCGCGTCATCTTGTCGGCGGCGTCAATATCAATCACCCCTGCCATAATGGCAGGTTCCTGCCCGACCACGCCGACGCTGTGCCCGCCAATGCGTGCCAACCCTACAATCGCATTGCGTGCCCAACTTGGCTGGAATTCAAGGAACGAGCCGTGGTCAATGATCTTCTCAATGACCTGGTGCATGATGTATGGCTCGGAGGGATCCAGTGGAACAATGCTGTTGAGCGAATCATCCATGTATGCCAGATCGTCAGTTGGCTTGGTGTAGGGTGGATTCTCGACGTTGTTCGATGGCAGATAGGAAAGAAAATGACGCACCGTGTCAAGCGCATCTTTTTCACTTTTCATGCTCAGGTGCGCAACACCGCTGACTGACGTATGCACATCCGAGCCACCGAGTGACTCAGCGTCGATCACCTCGCCTGTTACGGCTTTGATCACTTCCGGTCCCGTCAGGAACATGAACGATGATTTCTCGACCATAATGACCAGATCTTGCAGGGCAGGGGAGTACGCCGCGCCGCCTGCGCAGGGTCCAAGCATGACCGCGATCTGCGGAATCACGCCTGAGTATTGCGCGTTGCGCCTGAATATCTCTGCATATCCGCCCATGGAGCGTACGCCTTCCTGGATACGCGCGCCGCCTGAGTCGATCAGCGAAATAAACGGCACACCGTTGCGTACGGCCAGGTCCATCACGCGGCAGATCTTGTGTGATTGCATCTCGCTCAACGTTCCGCCGTAAATTGTGAAATCCTGTGAATACAGATATACTGTCCGCCCACTGATCTGTCCATAGCCTGTAACCACACCGTCGCCATAGTATGTTTCAGTGAGCAAATTCAATTCATCGCCCTGATGCGTGATGAACGGCTCGATCTCATTGAATGTGCCTTTATCGAGCAGCAGATCAATGCGCTCACGGGCTGTCATCTTGCCTTTGGCTTTTTGTTTTTTGATTCGTACTTCGCCACCGCCTTCAAGCGCCTTCGCGCGTACCCGGCGGAGTTCAAGAATTCGGGGATCTTCCTGTGTCATGTTTTTCCTTTTTCGTGAATTATTTCACAATTTTTAAGTGTAACACTGCCCGGCCTATTAACCAGTGATGGATGGCATCCCTCAAATAGGACAGACCGCCTCTTCTTTCGGAACTGAACCTGTCACCATAACTGATTGACGACCGTTCAACTGGCTGTCATCAATTCAAATCTTCCTTGCTCAAATTCATCCCAATTGATTTATACTTGTGGCAATTAACAAAGAATTATCAAGATGGAACACTCTGTTTGGATGGAAAACTTGTTGGAGGCCGTTGCGCAACTGGGAGATGAAGGCCATGTGGCAGTGGATTTCCTGCGCTCGCGGAGAACGAAGATCGGCTTCAAGCCTGCCCGCCCAAACGTCGGCGCGTTTTGGACTGTGTTTGGTAACATCCGCTTGAATTCACAGTACTATAGCTATGAGACACCATTAGACGACCTTCGCGTCAGGACGTTGATCATTCATGAAGCCCGCCATTTGCAGCAGGGCATGGTGACTGCTTTATCTGTCTATGGCGAATTGGATGCATGGCAATTGGAATTCGGTATTTACCACCGTGTACAGGGCAAGTACCCTCATCCTGTAATCGCAGAGTTAATGACCCTGCCTTTGAAATATGATCGTGGTGTCCTTAAGAAAGCGGCTGTTCTCATGCAAGCCTACGCAGGGAAGGGATATCGCGTTGATCTGCTCCCGTTGTACCCGCTGGACAGGGAGATAAGATATTGGGCGTTCCGCAATAAAGCTTTATCTCGAACAGGATGATAGTACTCGACCTAATTTATGACTAATGCTCGCGCAGAGATCATGGCCCTGCTCAATGGACAAAAGCTTTCTGACCCACCGGCCTTCAGCGGTTTGATTCACATAACGACTGAAGGATTGAAGCATGAGGGTTTATTGCTTCAGGAAGCTCATCATGATGAAAAGAAAATGGCAAGGGCCGCGGCGAGCACATTTCAGCTTACGGGGATGCCATCTGCAACCCTGCCTTTGGATTTGAGCGTGGAAGCCGAAGCACTGGGCGCCGTGCTGGACTTTTCACACGATGACAGGTTTCCGCTTCCCGCCGCGCCGTCCGTCGCTTCCGTTAAAGATATTGTTATCCCATCTGAGGCGTTGACCCGCGGCCGCCTCCCCGTCATTCAGCAGGCAATCGCAAACCTCAAGCAGGATATTGGGAATGAAGCCGTCATCTCGGGTATGATTCCCGGGCCGTATACGCTGTTATTGCTGCTTGTCCAGCCTGGTAGATTGTTCATGGAAATGAAGAAGGAACCAGGGGCTGTCAACCAAGTGCTCGAGCAATTGTGTCATTTTCTTGCGGAGGTAGCGCATGCCTATAAAGCCGCGGGCGCGGACTTCATCACAGTCCACGATATGGGCGGGTCACCTGTATTTATTGGACCCGCAAAGTATGAGCAATTCGTTTTTCCAGCCGAAAAGCAACTCATTGCGGAATTGCCGACGCCGCGCGTCTTATCTGTGTGCGGCAACATCAACCCTGTGTTGCATTTGCTCGGCGAGACAGGCGCGGACGCTATTTCGATTGATCAAACCAGTGACCTGATCATCTCACGCGCCAGATTGCTTGATACACTGCTCTTCGGAAA
>DATDRD010000282.1:0-10111 GCA_035291925.1 Anaerolineales bacterium | reverse complement strand
CGCGAAGTCTTCGGCGTAATCCGAAAAATGGCAGGGCAGGGAATGACGGTTATCCTTGTCGAACACAAGGTGGAGTGGATCGCACAATTTGCAGACCGGGTCATCGCGCTGAAAGACGGGCAGATCCTTCTCGATGGGAGTCCACCAGAAGTGCTCACCTCCCCCATTTTGGAAGGAAGCGGCTTTGGAATTTCGCGCTATACTTCCGTAGCGCGCAGGGCACAAGAGTTGGGATTATGGAAGAAGGACAGGCTGCCCGTAACGTTGGATGAAGCAGTGGAAGGTTTCTCGCTCGCCCTCACGCTTCGACACTCCCTGTGGTCGCAACGCGGCGCCCTGCCCAGTCCCACAGGTGGAGGGGAGCAACCATCATGAATATCGAAATCCGTGATTTGCATTTTACATATCCTGCTGGTGTGCAGGCATTGCACGGTATCTCGCTTAATATTGCCTCCGGCGAGCAGGTTGCCATCATCGGCCAGAACGGCGCGGGGAAGACGACGCTTGTCAAACACCTGAATGGATTATTGCCGCCCACGCGCGGCCAAGTCCTTGTTGGCGATTGGGATACAACAAAACATTCGGTTGCCAAACTTGCCGCCCGCGTTGGCTATGTGTTCCAAAACCCCGATGAGCAGTTGTTCTCAAAAAACGTCGGGGTGGAGGTCGCATTTGGGCCGCGCAATCTCGGGTTCACCGGCGAGCAGGTCCACAGTCTGGTGAAAGACGCGCTGGCAATGACGGAGTTATCCGATAAAACGGAAACGAATCCGTATGACCTGTCCCCCACCTGGCGCAAGATGGTCGCGCTGGCATCGGTCATCGCAATGGATACGCCCATCGTGATCTTCGACGAACCCACAACGGGGCAGGATGTAATGAATATCACGCGCATCGCACATGTGATCAAAGCCCTGCGTGAACGCGGCAAGACAGTCATGACGATCACTCATGATATTGATTTTTGCGCGGAAAATTTCGAGCGTGTGATCGCCATGGCACAGGGAAAAGTTCTGCTCGATGGAAAAACAAATCACGTGTTGGGGCAGGATGAAATTCTGGCCACCACTTATGTTGAACCGCCGCAGCTCACACGGCTTGGTAAGAGGCTGGGCTTCAAGGATGTGGTGAGAAATCAGGAGGAATTCTTGGCCGCGTTGAAAAAATAATTATGCGCTTTTCGTGCACGAAAGCTTGAATCGAGTCGAACAAATCCTGCCCGGGTTTGAGACGAAAGGTATAATTTTCCATAGTTGGTTCTCCCGATTTCGTTATACAATCGGATTTATTCAGTTTGCATTTTTGCAAGGCGCAAACAAGTAAAGGCTCATTTTTTATGGGCTAATGTAAAATTGAATTGCATGGGAGCAGACATGAGCAAAATGGACGTCAAAGTATACAACAGCATCCAGGAAATCGACCCTGAAATTTGGGATCGTATTGTCGCGGGGCGCGGGTTCCAAAGCCACCGCTGGTATCAGTTCGGTGAACGCGCCATGGCAGACTCACCGCCGACCTATTTGGTGGCATGGGATGGGGATACACCCATCGCGAGCGCAGCTCTTTTCAGGATATACAATGAACCCCTCCCACTCCCTGCAGTCGCACGCCGCTTCATGGCTTCAATATTCAAGCGCAGACCTCTGCTTGTGTGCCGGTCACCTTTGGCAGATACATCCGCTTTGCTGTTGCCCGGCGAGCCGCTTCGCGATGAGGCGCTTACAGCTCTGGCGCAAACTGCCCACCAACAATTCAAGCGTCAACGATGTTCATTCCTACTATTTGATTATCTTCTTACCGAACAGTTGCGATATCCTGGTTGGTCCCCGGGTTTCGAGCCAATTACCGTTTCAGAACCCGGCACTTACATGCCGATCGAATGGGAAAGCTTCGACGCCTATTTAAAGGCAGGCAACAAGAAAGACCGCCAACATTACAAGCGCAGTTTGCGTGAAGCGGAAGAGAACGGACTTGTCCTCAGCAAGCACAAGACAGTTCCGGATGTGGATATTGCATTGACTCTCATTAAGAACGTCTCGATCTGGCACGGCTCCGCAACAAATCCGTGGATGCGCGGCCTGCTTGAAAACTTCTCCATGATTGACGGCACATGGCTTGAGATACACAAAGATGAGAAACTGGTCGGGTGTGGTGCAGTGGTGCGCGACAATAGATTCCAACTTGCCACCGCGCTTGGCCTGGAAGATGATGTGCCATCCGGATATTTCCTTTTGTTATATACGGCACTGCAGGAGGCTTTTGAACATAACGTCCGGCTTGTGCGCTTCGGCAGTGGGGCCTATGATGTGAAACGCAGGATGGGACTGCACCTTGAGGACACGAATCACGCCATGGTAACGATATCAGGCATCACATCCCGCGCTGCAAAACGACTGGCATCCGCAGAATAAATCAGCATGCTTCCTGAAGTTCCACAGACAGTTGCAGCACTGCCGACAGTCTTCCCTGTTGCGTTAAGACTCTTCCTGACCAAGCCGGCGCTCACAGCTTTTGCGGAATATGCGCATCGGACTCCCCGCTTCCTGCCGCGCGTCTGGAGGAGCCGATGATCCCCTTTGAACGTTTCCTGCAACTCACCACCGACGAAGTGGCCGCGCTCGTAAAAGCGACCGGGCATAAAGTCTGTGTGTTCCCGGTCAATGGTACGCGGCGCTGGTTCATGCTCGAACACGGCGACGAAATCGGTGATGATTATTTTGAAGCATACATGAACGCTTCGATCAAAAACCATGTTGAACTGTGTTCCATGCTTTTCGAGCATGGCATTGAAACCATCCTTGCTCCCGTGTTTGGACGCGAACTCAAGCAACGCGGGGATGAATACACCCAACGCGTCGGCATAGACGGTTTGGTACGCACAGCCACCGACCCGAATTATCGCAAGTTCTATGAACAATACCGTGTGAAAGTCCGCTTTTATGGCGATTACCGCGATGTGCTGACGGGCACGCCCCATGAATATGCCTTGAAATCCATGTACGAAGTTACGGAAAGCACGAAGCACAATTCAGGATTTCAATTGTTCTTCGGCGTCTTTGCAGATGAAGTCACTGAGACGATTGCGCGACTTTCAGTAGAACACTATCTGTCGCACGGTGCGGTTCCGGATAAAGAAACATTGATCAGAAAATATTACGGTGAAGATCTGCCGCCCGTAAGCCTGTTCATCGGCTTTGATAAATTCAGCGTTTTCGACATGCCGCTGCTTTCCACAGGTGAGGAGGACTTGTACTTCTCCTTAAGCCCGTCGCCCTATATGACCGACCGTCAATTGCGCGCCATTCTCTATGACCACATTTACGTCCGCCGCACGCCAGAGCCTGATTACACCACATTGGGCCAGGACGAACTCAACTGGTTGAGAAATTACTATCGCGATAACCGGGATTATGCATTGGGTGTCGGAAGGCTGAAATTCAATCTATGGATTCCTGAAATAGTGGGCTGAACATGAGTGACATCCTCACAGAACTCATTGATGAAATCGGTCCGGGTCACATGGGCAGCACTGCTTATGATACCGCCTGGGCCGCCCAACTTGGAGAAAATGATTGGAATCTGAGCAGTCATGCCTTGGCCTGGCTCGCAGAAAATCAGCTCCCGGACGGCTCATGGGGTGCACCAGCGCCAATGTACTATCATGACCGTGTGCTTTGCACGTTAGCTGCCATGATCGCCATCTCCCATCGCGGCCGCCGCGGGCATGACAAGGTGCAAATCGACAATGGGAAACTCGCCCTTGACCGGATCGTCAGCGGGGCCACACTGGGGCTGCAATCCGATCCAAACGGAGCAACTGTCGGCTTTGAAATGATCGCTCCCACTCTGGCCGCGGAAGCCGAAAAGCTGGGAATCATCAAAAAGCAGGGAGATCGCATATTGGGGCGCCTATCCAAACAACGCGCCAAGAAGCTCTCCTATCTGAAGGACCATATGATCAGCCGGCACGTGACCATTGCATTTTCCGCGGAGATGGCCGGCACTGACGGAAAGCACATGCTGGATATCGAGAACCTGCAGGAGAGCAATGGCTCAGTTGGATTAAGCCCATCGGCAACAGCCTATTTCGCCACATATATCAAGAAGGGCGATGAGGCCTCGCTGAAATACCTGCGAAGCATTGCAAAGCCGGATGGTGGGCTGCCGAACGTTGCACCTTTCGATGTTTTTGAGATCGCATGGTCATTGTGGAATCTTGGTTTAATCCCTGACCTGCAGGTGACAGCAAAACTCAAGCCACACATCGATTTTCTCTCGAACGCCTGGGTGCCAAGGCGCGGCGTGAGTTTTGCCACAGACTATTCAGTAGGAGACAGCGATGACACTGTGATGACCTACAGTACTTTGCTACGATTTGGCATTGAAAAAGACCTGGCAAGCGTGTTAGCATACGAAGAGAAGGACCACTTCCGCTGTTTCGATCTGGAAGTCAATCCATCCATAAGTGCCAACATACACATTCTGCACGCGCTCAGGCAGGCCGGCTTGAATCAAAAAAATTCCTCTGTGCAAAAGATCATCCACTTTCTCAGGAAGACAAAAAGTGAGCACCACTATTGGGTAGATAAGTGGCATGCCTCAGCCTATTACCCTACCGCCCATGCAATTATTGCCTGTGCAGGGTTTGCAAACGATCTGGTAGCAGAATCAGTGGAGTGGATTCTCAAGTCACAGAATGCCAACGGCTCGTGGGGCACATACATTCCCACAGCGGAGGAAACCGCTTATGCCATTCAGGCATTATGGTCATGGAATGAGAAAGTTGCCAGGATACCCAAAGCCGTTTTTAAAAATGGCGCGCGTTGGCTGCAGGAACATCTCGACCGACTCTATCCGCCACTTTGGATCGGCAAGTGCCTGTATAACCCTCGTCTGGTCATTCGTTCTGCAGTGATCAGTGCGTTAGGCTTAGTGAGTTAATCAATGAAGATGCTATTTGAACGTTTTATGGCAATCTCCACCGCCGACCCAGATGATACCCGTAGAAGAAGAATTCTCAACATTCTATTGGTGAGTATTGGAATACTTTCTCTTCTCGCTCTCGCAGCATCTCTCGCGGCAATTTTTTTGGAGGTTCAAAGATGGGAAAATGTAAAATTACTGATTATAGGTAGCATTGTCACAGTTCTTGGAATGCTGATCATATATCTGATTAACATTTTCTGGTCAGGACGAGTAGCAGCAACTATTTTCCTAGTCTTCTTAACCCTTGTTTTTGCATTTGGCGACACACCTGAACAGGTATCAGACGGTCGAAGTTTGTTTGCTTTTGCCATTCCAATCATCATGGCAAGCATATTACTTGCCCCATGGTTGAGTTTCGTTTTTGGCACTATGAGTGGCGTTATTGTTTCTGTCATTGCTGTGTCAATAGATCGTGTCCCTAATATACCTGCGATTGCCGGGTTTTTTGTGATTGCCCTCGTCTCCTGGCTCTCGGCAGGTAATCTGGAGCAGGCCTTAAAGGAACTTCGCGATATTAACCTGAATCTCGATAAGGTTGTCGTTGAACGCACACAAGCCCTTGCCGAATCCCTCGCGCGCGAACGCATTGAAGCGGGACGCAACCAGGCGATTTTGAATTCCATTGCAGATGGTGTGATCGTCTTCGACAGGAATTGGAATGCCATACTTGCAAACCCGGCAGTCAGAAGCATGCTTGAAATATCGCGTGACCAGGTCGCGGGTAAGAACTTCCGCGAACTTATCCAGCAACCTGGTCTCTCTCCACACGGTCGCGACCTGCTCTATGCCATGATGGAACATGAGACCCAGCCTCCAAGTTTCCGCATCGAATGGAATGGGAAAACCCTGTCCGTAAGCGCCGCACAGGTTTATGATATGCGCAATGATATCAACGTAAATATCGGCACCGTGGCAGTCTTCCGCGATTTCACGCGTGAGGCAGAACTGGAAAAACTCAAGAGCACCTTTGTCGCCATTGTTTCTCACGAACTGCGCACACCCCTCAATGCCATTCTCGGTTATTCAGAGATGTTTAAAGAAACCGTGTATGGGCCGATGAACGAAAAGCAGGTCAACATGGCGGACCGCATCATGAAGAATACAAAACGCCTGCTCGGATTGATCAATGACCTGCTCGACCAGGCGCAAATGGAGGCAGGCAAATTGACCATTCAAATGGGTCCCGTTAAACCTGCTGAACTGCTCGAAACCCTGCATGGCCTGATGGATAAAACCGCAGCAGACAAAAACCTTACGCTGACCAGCGAAATTGATCCGAATCTCCCCGACACGATTAACGGCGACGCAGCACGCCTGCAACAGATCCTTGTCAACCTTGTCAATAACGCCGTCAAATTCACAGAGCAGGGTTCCATACGTGTGAGGCTGTGGCGTCCCAAGGAAAACAAATGGGGCATCGTCATTTCGGATACGGGAGATGGAATCCCCCCGTCTGAAATCCCTTACATTTTCGAGACCTTCCGGCAAGTGGATGGTGCCGCGACCCGCTTGCATGGAGGGTTCGGGCTGGGGCTATCCATCGTCAAACAACTGGTTCATATGATGAATGGAGAGATCGAAGTAGAAAGCGTGTTGGGTGAAGGCAGCACATTTATGATCACGCTGCCCCTGGTTATTCCTGAGAAGGTTGCTGTAAGAAGGAGCTGATCACGTGAGCGAACTGGCTTTAATTATCGAGGACGATGAAGACCTTGCCAACATCTTTGCGGAGGCTTTACGCGGGGTTGGATTTGAAGTGGAACACGTTGCCGATGGAAAAATTGCACAGGAAAGATTGAAAAGTGGCAGCGCGCCCTTTCTAGTCCTGTTGGATATGCACCTGCCGCATGTCTCTGGCGGACAACTTTTGACGCAGATAAAACAGGATGAGCGTTTTGCCAACACAATGGTCATCATCACCACTGCGGATGCGCGTATGGGCGAGGCTTATGTCAATCAGGCAGACTTCGTATTGATCAAGCCAATTTCGTTCGTGCAGTTGCGAGACCTGACCAGCCGCTTAAAGCCGAAGGATCAATCATAATGATGTACCCAACTCTCAAAGCTGCGGTAACGGACAAAGAAGTTCTGCTTGATGTAACCGAGCATCCGTTCGTCTTTGCCTGTGGTGCGTGCCCGGTATGGCCGACATGCCCGCGGGGTGAAACCGTATTGCAGCGCCAGATCCATAAAGCCTTCATTGAATTTCGGCTGGCCAATGTTTGAGGCTTGTAGCACGGTGCTCTTCTGGTTGTCCACCAGCACTTCTCCCCAATCGCTCTGCAGTTGTTTCCCCGGCTCCGTTTCGAAGCGAACGGTGGCTCGGTTTGGTCGGAGCACACGCTTCGGCTGTATATATTGCCGCAGGATGGTTCGACCCCCATCGTATCCCAGCTTCTGGATCTCGCGCAGGATCACCATCGCATTCCACACCTCCTTACCTAACCACTGGTCTACCTTCGCCTTATAAGCATCCAGTTTACTGCTGCGTGGTTTTCGTTCCGGCTCCGGCGCACTGCCACGCTTCAGGGCACGCCTCACTGTGCGCGGATGAACCTCTAATTCGGCGGCGATGTCTTTCAGGTAGACACCGCGTTCGTTGAGTGATTTAATCACTGCGTAATCCTCCTTACTGAGCATAGCTGCCTCCTTCGTCTCTCACCGAAAGTGACACGCCCTCGGCGTATGCGATGTTTGGAGGACTTTCTATTCCGGCGTTTTTGGTACTTTTACCACCGATGCTAACACTTCGACAGGATTCTCTCACCCTTTAGATTTTTCTGCTTAATGAGCATAGCGCTTCGCGACCCGTGTGGTGCCTGCACCGTTGCCAACCATAACATCCGCGTGGGCGTGGGTCACGATTGATCAGTCTCTTATGGGGACACACTTCGACAAGCTCAGTGCAACGCCTTTGGCAGGTTATGGAGTGGGGTAGAGGGTGTGTCGCACCTGCTTCGACAGGAATCTCTCACCCTTTGGATTCTTCTGCATAATGAGCATAGCGCTTCGCGACCCGTGTGGTGCGACGCACTCGCGCAGGGTGTTGGTGTATAATTTTCCTATGCTCACTTCCACCCGTGATGATGTAGTCACCAAAATCAAAGCCAACCGCCGCGCGCTCAAGCGTTACGGCGTCAAGTCGTTGGCTTTGTTTGGTTCTGTCGCTAGAAACAAAATGCGGAAGGGGAGTGACATCGATGTTCTGGTTCAGTTCGACAAATCCACATGGGCAAATTACATCGGACTGAAATTCTATCTGGAAGATTTACTTGGTCGAGAAGTGGATTTGGTCACTCCCAAGGCAATCAAACCTGCCACAAAGCCATCCATCGAAAAAGACCTGCTATATGTCGTCTCGTAATCCCAAACTCTACATTCAGGATATTTTGCAAGCCTGTGATGATATTCTCAATTTCACACAGGTCATGGATTCGGCTACGGATTTGCAGAATGACTGCCGCACATTTCTTGCCGTTGTCCAAAGCCTCGAAATCATCGGCGAAGCTGCGCGGCAAACGCCCAAGAACTTTCGAGAAAAACACTCCGAAATTCCCTGGCGTGAGACGGCCAGCCTGCGGAATGTCATTGCGCATGAATATTTTGGGCTGGACAATGAGATCATTTGGGATGTGATCCAAACACAAATTCCCTTGTTAGCCGAGCAAATGCGGCGAGTCAATCTTGAAGAGTAAATCAGAGTGGAAAGACTGCGATTTTATTTACGCGTCTGCACCTGATTTGGCGGGAAATTGGCGCAAACCTAACATGTCTCATCTGTGCCGTTGTTAACCATAACGTCCGCGTGGGCGTGGGTCACGATTGATCAGTCTCTTGGGGAGACATGTGCCTTTTAGGGCGGACATGTCAGGTTTTTTGCAGGGTATAATTTGATTAAGAGACAGGAGATCAACCATGACCCGAACATTTACTGCTTTAATCCACAAAGAAGATGACTGGTATGTGGCAGATTGTCCCGAAGTTGGGACGGTCAGCCAGGGAAAAACTGTCGAAGAGGCTGTCGCTAATCTCAAAGAAGCAACCGAACTCTATCTGGAAGAATTTCCCCTGCCAGAAACCAACCATCCATTTTTGACAACCTTCGACATAGCGACTTATGCCTAATTTACCACATCTATCTGGTAAGGAAATCATCCGTGCGTTGGAAAAACTTGGTTTCGTTCAGGCGCGTCAACGTGGAAGTCATGTAGTGATGAAAAAGTCCACACCAGAGGGAAGTGTTGGTTGTGTTATCCCTATGCACGGCGAAGTGGCAATTGGGACATTGCATAGTATTCTCAAACAAGCGAAAGTTTCAGTAGATGAGTTTATAAAAGTTGTAAAATAAGACCAAGAGGCTTGATATGCAAAATACATTTCGCACAAAAACACTGGTCACAAAAGGCGGAAAGGTTTCCATCAAAGGTCTGCCTTTTCGCGCGGGCGAATCTGTGGAAGTGACTGTCCGCCGTGGGAAGAAATCCACGCGTGCGGCGAAATATCCCTTGCGCGGAAAACCTGTCATCTATCGTGATCCATTCAAAGCTGCGTCGAGTGATTGGGAAGCCATGCAATGATCGTGCTGGGTACGCATATTTGGGTTTGGTGGGTACATGGAGATGAAAGACTTACTCCGACTCAACTTGAGTTTATTCAAGATAATGAAGCTGGGAAAATCGGTGTCAGTGCGATTTCACTTTGGGAAATCGCAAAACTTGTAGAAAATGGAAAGCTTGAATTACCCATTTCCCTTGAAAAATGGTTTGCGCAAGCCTTGAGTTATCCTGGAGTCCAGATCATTGAATTGACACCTGCAATAGCCACTGAGTCCACGCGCTTGCCTGGGGAATTTCACCGCGATCCTGCCGATCAAATCATCGTTGCCACTGCCAGAATTATGAAATGTAAACTGGTCACATCTGATGAAAAAATACTCAATTATCCGCATGTGAAAACTGTTAGGTGAAATAAGTCCGCGGCAGGAATGATGATGAACTCGGGAAAAATCATGCCAGCGAAACGATCCAATCCAGGAACCATGCGCCAAGCGGCGAAGCTGCGAAAAGAACTCACGCCCGCAGAAAAGAAGCTGTGGGCATATTTACGCCGGAATAAATTGAACGGG
>DATDRD010000281.1:0-5143 GCA_035291925.1 Anaerolineales bacterium | reverse complement strand
TATTCGACTTCTTCCTCTTGAAGGTCACTGTTCCTGAGAGCTTCGTCGTATGCGTTCTCAGCCGCGGCGACAACGTTCGCGCCCGTATCGATCAGGGAACGCCCGACAATTTCCCTGTCTTCGTTGATGATAATCGCTTTTGTTTGTGTCGAACCTACGTCTACACCTGCGGCGTATGCCATGGGAATCTCCAGTATTAATTGTCACTGCGACCTTCGGGAAGCAATCTCCTGATATTGGGAGACTGCTTCGCTTGGTCTCGATACGTTCTTCGCTCCGCTCAGAACTACTCGACCAGCACTCGCAGTGACATTATCTATTTACGCTGTCTTTGCTGCCGTTAGACGGCGCGACGCAAGTCCTTCAAAGAAAGCGTCTGCGCGATTTTTCATCTGCGCTTCGGAGACGACGCGTTTATCCATCATGTCGGATTCGATGAAAAGACTCGGCAAGTCTGTTGCCGCCATCATTGCGCGGCGTCCATCCGCCAGACCGGTCGAGACCGTGCGGCATGATTTGATCGGGTGGTAGATGACGCCGTCCAGTTCATAATCGCGTACCATGTTAATTATCATGCGATCCTGATGGAACATGCTGTCCATTGCGTCGCGGATGCTGATCAACGCACCTTCCGCCAAACTTTCAATGGGGCGGTTCATGTCGTATTCAAACCCCATATTGGCGCCGCCCGAGGCGAAATGCAGATATGTGGAGTGGACGAACGCGCCGCCCCATTCAGTGAACATCTCATTGAAACGGCGGAAGATGGGATAGCACGGCACGCCGACGAATGCCAGCCGATATTTTTCTTCGGTCTGTGTGCCGATACCGTGCGCGGCTTTATATTCCATTTCTTTCACAAGGTTCTTGAAAAACTGGCTTCCTTCTTTTGTGCCGCGAAAATTATTCGAAACCCCAAGATACACCGTGCCGTCGGTCAACGCATTGAACAACGACGGTTTACTTTTGTTGAGTTCAAGCACGCGCTTCCAGCCGATATTCATGTCGTTGGCATAAGCCAACGTTTCGCGCAGGCGGTCAATGTCGAATTTCTTTCCCGTTATGTTTTCGCATAACGTAATCAATTCCCTGATCTGCGCTTCGACGTATTCGCAATCGCGCGCAAAGTCGGAACTGCCTGGTTGGAATTGTCCGCCCGCCTGGCGCGTGGCTGGCACATCCAGAACGAACATGGGTATACCGTACATGCGCTCCCAAATCTCCGCCCATTTGACGTAGGTGTTGCAGGCGTTGGTCAATACGGTTAACGCGGGCTTGGGGATTTTCCCCATGGGGTGTTCTCTTTCGCGCAAGTGAATGCCGATATCCGCTTTGACGTAGCCGCAAATGTCGGGTGAATAGCCGTAATCTTCCGCGACGGTCAGGTATTCGTCCGCAACGCGGCGCACTGCGGTTTGCAGGGAGGTGATCTCAGGAAAGACAAGCGGAAAGTCGAAGACCTTCAATATCTCCGCCATGCTACCCATCACAAAGACGTACGCTGCGCTTTGATTGTTTTTCGCCGCGTCGCTCAATTCCGCAAACCAAACGCGAAACAGGTTAGCCCCTTCCACGTTACCGCGTCCAACGATGTCAACTTTTTTATCTTCTGTCATAATGTCACCTTTAACTATTGTCATTGCGAGGAGGGTCGAGTAGCGAAGCGTATCAAGACCCGACGAAATCTCTTGTCACGAGGGGACTGCTTCCCGAAGGTCGCAGTGACGCTATCCGAATAATATATTTTCCGTGAACGTTTCCAGTTGGATCTCCATTTGATCGAAACTGGTCATGCTCTCTTCGAACTCGCTGACGAAATAGGGAATCCCTTTTTCATCCAATGCCTTTGTGTAAGCCACCTGATCTTCAAGCCCGGGTTCGCACATTTTCGCGGCGGTGATGATGGCCGCCTCCGCGCCCGAGTCCGCGATGCGCTGCAGAAGCATTTTTTCCTTTGGTTTGCGCGCGTCGTGCTGTACGGGGCTGTAACTTGATTTTTCAAGATACGCTTCCGCGAGATTGAACAGTGGATCGCCTTCGAGCGAGACGTCTTCAAGGATCCATCTCAAGCCAATTAATAAATCATCATCCACGACGTAACAGGATTGCGAGATGGTGCGGATCAAATCCAGCGGGGGCTGTTCGCAGAAGCCGCCCTCGAAGACCACCCGTATCTTGTCCTGACGTTTGACTGGGCGCGCCTCAATAAGCGAGATCGCGGCTTTGAGCAGTTCGTTATGCTCCTCGCGCATGATCAATCCCCCGACATTTGTAAGTAAATAGGTTTCATACGTCGAGATCAACCAGGGTTGCCTGCGCTTGATTTCGTATAACTGGCGCAACAGGCTTCTATTTTCATTAAAGACCGACAGGGAATTTTTCAGCGCTTCTTCCGTGACCTTGTTCCCCGTGATCGCTTCGATATCCGCTTGCACGCGCGCATACTCGTCACGCAGGTAAGTCACAGACGCGGCGGAATTCGCGTTTTGCGGCAGGTACAGGATCTGGCATGGATAATCAAAATTACGTCCCCACACGGCCGCGAGGTTACGCGCCGCGTCGCAGATGGGGTGGGTGACGAACATATCCAATTCGACTTTCTTGCTCAACACAAGTTCAAGCGAGGTCTTGAGGATCGAACACAGATAGGAGCCGAAGTGGGAATCCGAATGCGTACATTCGATGGCTGCGCCGCGCATCTTCAGCGGCAACATCCCCGCCGCATGAGCGATCTCTTCTGGAAAGTAAACCTGGAAATGACCGAGAACTTTCCCCCTCGCTTCACGCCAGCGCTTCACCGTCGAAAAATCGGCGTCTTCCACCACTTCCCGACATTCCGCGATAATCCAATCCAAAGACTGGCCCTGCCACTTTTTGAATAGCTGTAAAGCCATGTAGAACCTCCAATACAAGGAAATTCAACGTCTGGGAAAATGTATCTCACTATTACATGATAGCGTAAATTAAGTGAGATATGTTTAGTATAGGACTTTTTTTGGATTTGTCAAGATTAGATTTCCACAGTGTTAGCCCAAAGCAAAAACGTCCCAATAAAAAAACTTCCGAAGTCTCAGAAATCCCGGAAGTTTGACTAATATTGTCAGTATACCCCTTCGATTTATGTTACGGTGTCGTTTCAGATTTGAGGCATTTCATCTGCAACATCCACCCCATAATCGTTTTTAGCTCCACCCACTGTAACCTTTCCAGCGCGCACATCATTCAGCAGGGCATCCAGATCACGCTCACGAGGGGTACCGTATCCCCCTCCGCCAGCTGCATCCATAGTCACCACATCTCCGGGTTGAAGTCTCGTCAAACCATAGGGATTTCCCGGTTTTCCGTTGATCAGGAACTGTGCTCGCGCCCCAGGTCGACCGCCAAACAATCCCTCCGGGGAGAGTCGAAAACGTCCAGATTGGATGCCTAGGTTCACCGGCGGGAGGGGGGCAGTCTCATCATCAGGCACCCGGTAGACAACGCGGCAGCCCAGGCCTCCGCGCAGTTTGCCAGCGCCGCCCGAATCTGGCAATAGTTCGCGAAGCTCCACAATCAGAGGGGTGTCGCTCTCTAGAATTTCTATTGGCGTATTGGCCCCGTTCGCAGGGAAGATATAACATTGTTCACCGTCATTCAGGCTACTTGCTCCCATGCCTCCACCGCGGATGATCACCGAATGCCAGGGACTTCCATCGTTTCGGCGACCATAAAATACGTTCATCGTGGCCGGTGTTCCCCCGCTACTGGCGATGACTCGCTCCGGCAGAGCGCCCGCCAGAGCGCGGTAGATAATCTCTGTCATGAAATGACCGATCTGCATCCGGGCAGCCACCGCGGCCGGGAAGCGGCAGTTCACCACGCTTCCTTCAGGAGCCTTCAGAACTAAAGGAGTAACACTCCCATCGTTGTTGGGGATATCTGGGTCGAAGATGCTCTTTATGGCCATATGGACATAGGCAAAGGTGAAATTGTATACCACGTTACCACCCCAATCGACCTGGGGCGAAGAACCTGCCAAGTCTACGGTGATGTCACTGCCAGCAACTTCCACGGCAGCTTCGATTACGATATCCTCACGACCTTCCATTTGTTCGATCACACCTTCAGCTCGGTAGATACCATCTGGAACTTGCGCAATAGCGGAGCGAACACTTTTTTCGCTGCGAGTGATAATCGCATTGGCTAATTCATCCAACCCATCGAGGTTGTATTCCGATAACATGTGATGGATTTGTGCCGCGCAAACATGGTTGGCCGCAATCTGGGAACGGATGTCGCCAATGACATTTTCCGGCGTTCGGACATTCCAGCGGATCATGTCCATCACCGCTTGGTTCAGCTCACCCTGCGCGTAGAGTTTTACCAGGGGAATGAAAAGCCCTTCTTCAAAGACATCGTGGTTGTCGGAGGCCACCCGCCCGCCAATATCCGAATGGTGCAATACGCACGCGGTGAAGGCCGCTAAGCGGTCTTGGTGGAATATCGGGCTGAACACACAGATATCATTCAAATGTCCAGCCAATGCCCAAGGGTCATTTGTAATAAAGACATCACCCGGTTGGAAGGAAGCCACCGGGATTTGCTGCACAAGTTTCTTGATGCCCAATGCCATTGCCCCAGATTGTCCTGGGGTTGCAAAAGTTCCCTGGGCCAGTTCCCGCCCATGGAGGTCAGTGAACATGCAAGTGTAGTCGTGAGCATCCCGCAGCAAACTAGAGAAAGCCGTACGAGCTACGGTAGCGTCGGCCTCGTCCACAATGGAAATTAGCCGTCGCCAGAGGATTTCAAGGGTGATAGGGTCAATTTTGGAGGGCATCAATTACTCCGATTGCATCTCAATCCACAAAAATCCAAATGCATCTATCCGAACGGTTGCATCCTCGCCAACAATCACAGTCGATTCACGCTCTTCAATAATTGCCGGGCCCGAGAAGGTTGCGCCTTGAAATAGTGTATAGCGGTCGTAGACTTTGAAAGGAATAAAGTCGTGTTTTTTATCGGAGTACGCCAGGCGTTCACCTTTGATGGCCTGATCCAGTCTGCTTCGAACCCCTCCCAGGCGGGGCAGTTCCAGCGGTTGTACTGGCAGGCTGGCGCGTACTCTAAAGTTGACAAATTCCACGGGAATCTCAGGATAGGTGCG
>DATDRD010000280.1:0-2831 GCA_035291925.1 Anaerolineales bacterium | reverse complement strand
CGCGTGGGTCTGGGCCTGCATGCAAAAGGCGTAACCGCTCTGCATCTGCGCCGCACGGACGACCCAGAGGCGGGGAGCGACGCACCCTTCAAAGGCCTCGACCGCGTCCTGAAGCAAATGCCCGAGGTGCAGAAGCAGTTCACAGTCACGGATGACGCGGCGCAGTTTATCCTGGAAAACGCCCAACGCGCGGACGTCATTGTTCTCGGGACGACATCCCAGCCCGCCGCTAGTTCGGCCTCCCTCGGACCCTTCGCCGACCGTATCCTGCGCGAGGCACCCGGCGCGGTCATCGCAGTAAAAAGCGGACGCCCATTACCTCAGGCAAATTATGATGAAAGCGCGGGCGTGCAAGCCATATCCATTCTTGTGGATAAATGGTTCGCGGAGAATACATTTCATGCAGATGAATTCAAACAACTGGATGAGATTGTCGCGCTTAAGCGTGAACAGGGAGTGACTATCAGCCTTGCTTTACCCGCGCTCAATGAACAGGAGACGGTGGGCAAAATCATTGACGTCATTAAAAAGGAATTGATTGACAAAGCGCCGCTGCTAGACGAGATCGTGTTGATCGATTCCAATTCAACCGATTCCACGCGTGAAATTGCCGCACAGGCGGACGTGCCTGTTTACATTCACCAGCATTTGTTGGAACGATTGGGCGCGCGCGACGGTAAAGGCGAAGCCCTGTGGAAAAGCCTGCTCGTTACACGCGGGGATATCATTATGTGGATTGACACCGACATCGTCAACATCCATCCACGCTTTGTGTATGGCATTCTCGGACCATTGCTGATCAACCCACAGGTGCAATTTGTGAAAGGCTTTTATCGCCGGCCGCTGAAAGTGGGTCAGAAGATGCAGGCAGGCGGCGGCGGGCGCGTGACCGAGTTGACGGCGCGCCCTCTGCTGAATCTTTTTTATCCCGAACTCTCTGGCGTGGTGCAACCGCTCTCCGGCGAATATGCGGGCAGACGTGAGGCCTTGGAGAAAGTGCCTTTCTTTTCAGGATATGGTGTGGAGACTGGTATGTTGATCGATATCTATGAAAAGTACGGTTTGCAGGCCATCGCGCAAGTGGACTTGTTGGAACGCATTCATCACAACCAGCATTTGGAGGCATTGAGCAAAATGTCTTTTGCCATTATCCAAACGGTAATGCGCAAACTGGAGAGTCGCTTTGGGCGCGCGGTGTTGGAGGATGTGAACAGGTCCATGAAGTTGATTCGTTATAACAACAAAGGATATTTTCTCGAAGTCGAAGAGATTGCCGAGCGCGACCGTCCACCCATGATCGAACTGCCCGAATATCGTGAACGGCTTCGGCTGTTATCCCACAGTTGATGGAAAGTTCGGCCCTCTCATTCCGCGCGGGCATAATGAGCGGTATGTTTTTGAGTATACTAAACATGCAAGGAGACGAAATGGATATACTGGTGGCTTGTACAATTGCAAGTATCCTGTATACTATTCCTTATAATTGGTCCTAGTCAGTTACTGGAGGCTGTTATGGATACTCCTTCAATAAAATTATTAATGCTTGCGGTCGTGCAGGAGCAGGACCTGGATACAGCGAACCGCGCACTCGAGCAACTGGGCCTGCCTGTTGTGTTTTTTTCCAGTGCGGGCGGGTTCCTTGGGCGTCGTAACGTTACGCTGTTGATCGGATTGCGTGAGGGAACAGAAGGGAGTGCGCTCAAGGCTTTGGAAGAATCGTGCCGCCAGCGCATCGAGTATCTCACCCTTCCATTGGAAGGTTCGCCTCTCCCCATGCCCGCGCCTGTTCCCGTTACCGTGGGCGGCGCGACCGTTTTCGGGTTACCCGTTGAACGTTTCGAAGAGCTCTAGCCAGGAGTGTGCCTCATGAAAATGATCATTCTCATCGTCAAAGACCACGACTCAGATGGAATCACGCAGGCGCTCACGGCTGAAAAATATCGCGTGACGCGCGTGGCATCCACCGGCGGATTCCTGCGGAGCGGGGTGGTAACCCTTCTGCTTGGCGTGAGGGACGAGCGCGTCGAGTCTGCCCTGGATCTGATCCGTAAAAAACTAACTCCTCTGCCATCAGGCGAAAGACGCGCGACGCTTTTCGTTGTTCCGGTTGAAATATTCGAACAGGTGTAAAGTCACTCCGCCGGAAACAGCTTCTATCATCAACGAACACCTTGCGGGACATCTTACCAACAGAGGGAAGGGACTTTTTTGGCATTTGCGCGTCTTATTCGCTGAATATCTTTTCATCTCAAAGAGTGCCGCACGCATGTCCGACATGCGACACTCAACAAGAATTTGATTTTTGCCCGTATTTTCCTGCAAAAGTTTAATGATTTATGCAACAAGCGGTAGAGGACCAAATTGTGAATTCAGCTCGTAAGTGCAACAACTGAATGATAAAACACTTCAAAAGGTGTTTTGAAACGCAGGGTTTTTCGTGGTCTGAAATTGAGTCTTGTCATAATCTGTTCAAGCTCTTTCTTGGAAACGGATTGGAAGTCAGAATTCTTTGGGAAATATTGTCGGAGCAAACCATTCGTGTTTTCATTGGTGCCGCGTTCCCAAGCAGCATAGGGATGTGCGAAGTAAAATTTGAGTTCAAGTATTTGAGCGATTTGTTCGTGGTCAGCAAACTCTTTACCATGATCGGAAGTCAAGGTCTGCACTTTATTCTTGACCGGTAATAACATGCGACAGGCTTGCTCCCGCACGGCTTGTGCGGTTCGCCGTTTCACCTTGCTCACCACGGTGAAACGGGACTTGCGCTCGGTGAGCGTCACGATGCCGCTGCCCGCCCGGAGGGGGTCGAGGAGATATGATGAGGCGTTCTG
>DATDRD010000279.1:0-3623 GCA_035291925.1 Anaerolineales bacterium | reverse complement strand
CTGTAGGCGTGCAATGTGCGGCTGGGATGGTATTCCTGAATGTTCAACCACTGGCTTACCGAGCGGCGCACAAGCGACAGTAACGGCGTAAAAATGAACGAGAGCAGCAACGCAATGCCTGCGCCAACGAGAAGCTCATTGTAGCGCGGCAGTGCGCGGAACACGGTCTGCGATGTTGAGAAGCCGGCAACATAGAACCCGACAATGACAATGGTCGTGATGATATACGTCAATACGCGTTGCGCTACTTCTCGCAGGTCGGGCGGGTCATGTGTGACGAGGATGAATGCCGCCATCGCCACCGCGCCCAGCCGTATCGGGTTGCCCGGAAGCGGTCTGCCAATGATCAGCAGGATATCGTTGAGGATGATCAAAAGAAAGACAGGCGTCCAGTAATTCAGGCGGTTGCGCAGCAATGGTTGGCGCGAACGCGCATGCGCCGAACGCACGCTGATGATCGCACCGAGCATAAATACCAGCCAGCCAAACGCTGCCCATGTGGGCGCCAGCCGTTCGAGGGCAAGTGTAAATCTCCCGTTCGTCCAAATAACTTCGCCGAACCGGAAGAGATTTGGGACAATTACAACAAGCCCCAAAGCCCAGAATGCCCCAACTCCCAGCCACACATTCAGATCGCGCCGGATGAAGGACACGACGGTAAGGGTCAACAAAAAGGCGAGCATCAGCGCGCCGTAGACCTGAAAGTCATTTGCAACCTGCTGTGTAGCAAGTGGCAGTTGGCCGCCGCGCCATAAGCCTTCACCCACATCCAGGGATAAAGCGAGCAGCACATACCCGGTTAACCACATGACTGCCCTCTCCTGTCCTGCGCGCCGTGTAAGAAGAATCACGAGCATGGGCAGGTAAAGCGCTGCCAGGGTCAGGTGCAATATCAGATTGAGTGTTTGGGGTGACATCGCGTGAAAGTATACTCGAAATCATAGGCGAGATAGGTTATCATTGTGATATGCTCCTCACAAAAACCTCCCGCGATACCTACGATTTTGATCCGAACTTCTTTCGCCCGGATGGACGCATCACGTTTGCGGATTACGCCGGGGCGCGACGTTTTGCCGCGCAGATGTCAGCGCGTCGCGCTCAGCCCGTGCCTGCTTCCGATATCTACGCGATGCAGCTCATCGATGAGGCGATGCGTATACTGGTAAATCATTATGCCCCGCCAGCGATCATGAATAACGCTGTCTCATTCGTGGATAGCAGTCTGGGGGAGGACTCTGTTACCTCCACGCAGGAGAAATTCATTTCGGAATTTCCGCCTGACAAGGTGTATCGCGGTGAGATGAGAGCGGAGGAATATCTCGAAAAACTTCTGGCTTCGTCCCAACCCGGCAAAAATGGACATGTGGCAACGATTGAGGAATTGTTATTTGTTTATCTGCACAATGCCAACCCGGCTGTGAATCCATTGGTTGAATTGGTGGATGACGAGCCATTGGAACCAACTGCCTATAAAGACCTGATCACTGCACTTGATTCATATTTTGCCCAAATGGCGATGGATCATCCAGAGCTTCAAAGCCAGTCCGAATCTTTGTTTGAGATGTTGCGTGCGCCGGCCGAAGCATCACCTTACTCGTTGGAAGGACAATTGCAGTTCATTATTAACCGCTGGGGTGGTTTGCTCGGAGAGACCTTTGTCACACGGTTGCTGCGCGCCATTGATTTTGTGCGAGAGGAAGTCATCCGCCGGCATGGGCACGGAGATTTCAAGCCCGATGTTCCCCTTCAAACTTTTGGCGGCGGCGAATATCAGGAATATGAACGCTACAGCCCCGATAAGGAATGGATGCCGCGGCTTGTTCTCATCGCAAAGAATTCCTATGTGTGGCTGGAGCAACTCTCACGGAAATATGGACGCTGGATCAAGACATTGGATCAAATCCCGGATGAAGAATTGGATATGCTCGCGCTGCGCGGATTTACGGGTCTATGGCTGATTGGCTTGTGGGAGCGCTCGCGCGCCAGCCAGAAGATCAAGCAACGCATGGGCGACTCGGACGCGGTTGCTTCGGCGTATTCGCTGCATTCCTACGATATTGCCGAAGATCTTGGCGGCTGGTCCGCGTTGGAGAATCTGCGTACTCGCGCATGGCAACGCGGCGTTCGTTTGTCCGCCGACATGGTTCCGAATCACATGGGCATTGACTCGAAATGGGTCATCGAACATCCCGACTGGTTCCTGTCCTTGCCATATCCTCCCTATCCTTCCTACACATTCAACTCTGAAAACCTCTCTGACGATTCCCGTGTGGAAATCATCCTTGAAGATCATTACTACAATCATTCAGATGCAGCGGTCGTCTTCCAACGCTACGATCGTCATACCAGCGATACACGTTACATCTACCACGGCAATGATGGCACTGCCTTCCCCTGGAACGACACCGCACAGCTCGATTTCGCCAAAGCCGAAGTGCGCGAAGCCGTCATTCAAACCATTTTGCATGTGGCGCGCAATTTCCCCGTCATCCGCTTCGACGCGGCGATGACTCTCGCGAAGAAACACGTCCAGCGTTTGTGGTTCCCCGAACCAGGCGCGGGCGGCGCGATCCCGTCCCGGGCTGAGCACGGCATGACCCGAGCCGAGTTTGACGCGGCGATCCCGCAGGAGTTTTGGCGCGACGTCGTCGATCGCGTCGCGGCAGAAGTCCCTGATACGCTTCTTCTCGCCGAAGCGTTCTGGCTGCTTGAGGGATATTTCGTGCGCACGCTGGGTATGCACCGTGTCTATAACTCGGCGTTCATGCACATGCTGCGCGACGAAGACAATGAAAAATATCGCATGGCGATCAAGAACACGCTCGAATTCGACCCGCAAATCCTCAAGCGTTATGTCAACTTCATGAACAATCCCGATGAAAAGACCGCCATTGAGCAGTATGGCAATGGGGATAAATATTTCGGTGTTGCAACTGTGCTGGCAACGCTGCCCGGCTTACCAATGTTCGGCCACGGACAGGTCGAAGGCTTCCGCGACAAATACGGGATGGAATTCCGCAAGCCGAAAATGGACGAACAACCCGACGAAGGCCTCATCGCCGGACACAACTGGAAGATCTTCCCGATCCTTCACCGCCGTTCCCTGTTTGCGGACGTGGAGCAGTTCTTCCTCTATGACCTTTTCCGCTCCGATGGCGGCGTGGACGAAAACGTCTTTGCCTATTCAAACATCTTCAACGATGAGCGTGGACTTGTCCTCTATCACAACCGTTTCGCCGATACACGCGGCTGGATCAAAACCTCCGCCGCGTATCTCGATAAAGCTACCGGTGACCTGCGGCAGAAATCTCTTGCCGAAGGGCTTAGCCTGCCATTCGAAGGGTATGTCATCTTTAGAGATTATGTCACGCACCTGGAATTCATCCGCTCATGTGAGGAACTTTGGCAAAAAGGAATGTATGTTGAATTGCACGCGTACCAGCATCATGTGTTCATGGATTGGCGCTTTGTGGATGACGAACGTTGGCACGACATTTATGTTGCCCTAAACGGCGCGGGTGTCGAAACCATGCAGGCGAAGTGGGAGGAGATGTTTGGGGGGAAAGAGGAGGTTGTTGAAGAAGTGAAAGTCAAGAAGCCGCGCCGGAAGGCGGTAGCGAAAA
>DATDRD010000278.1:0-4498 GCA_035291925.1 Anaerolineales bacterium | reverse complement strand
CCAGCAAACCGACCAGGAGCAGGGGAATGTACGCATTCAACCCCGCGGATGCCGAGAGGCCAAATGCAGTGAATATGCCAGTAAGTAATTCCATAGGTACTCCATATTATGAATGGATTTGGAGTACAGGAGCTTGCTCCTGCATTTTTGGACAGCAAGCTGTTCGACTCCAAAGTGAGGGTCAGCCCAGGGGAAAACCACCCCAGGTTCCGGTGAGTCTGAAGCGCAGCAGGTCAATTGCGGTGATCATCAGGAAGGCAAGGGTTGTCCCGGCGAGGAAGGGCATCCACATCTCGCGGATGCCTGTGAATAGGTTTTCCTGCTGCATCATCAGGACCCACACCATGCTAAAGACAATCATGAGCAGGGATAGTACGCCGAGCACGCTCAGTATGGCAACGGGATACAGAATGGCCGGATGTTCGGTGAGAATGGCAAGGTCAACGAGAAGGACAATGCCGATAAGGATTCCAAGTTTCTTCCAATCCAGGGCGCGCTGTGGGTCGGATTCTTTCCATGCGGATTGGTTAAAGGCCGGATAAACGATCGAAGCCAACGCGATGCCCATGCCGCTGCCTGTAAACAGGCGCAAGGTGTTATTTGGGATATAAAGGTTGGGGATGTTATCCAGCGCGCCGCCAGCCGTTTGTTTGAGCAAATAAAGATAAGAATTGGTGCCGTCAACTGCAAAGGCAAGGAAGAACAGGAGCAGGGGCGCACCGAGTTTCCAGCCGGGCATGCCGCTGCGTTTTTTGCCGGTCAGTGCATAAAAGATCAATGCAATGGCCGCGGCATTGAATTCGCCTGTGCAACGCGCACACAAAGGTAATTGACGTTCGCCGATGTGGAAGGAACGTTCGCCGATCCGATGGCAGATGGCATAACCGATCCCATCCGCTTTGCCAAGCAAACCCGGCGGTGTGATATAGAACCAGACAGCAAACGCGATGACCGCCGCCAGGGGAACGAACCACCGTGTTAGATTGTATAAACGGGATTGTGGGGAGACTTGTTCCATTGCGTTCATTATATGGTCATATACGATTGAGTGCAAGAAAGATTGCGGGACTGAGGTATGATTGATTTGACCAGGAGCGAACTCATGAAGCGAATCGGTATTCTCACGGGGGGTGGTGACGCACCCGGACTGAATGCAGTGATCCGTGCCGCCAGGCGGCACGATCCTCGGCGCGGCGAATCGCGGGAATCCTTATGCGCGCAAAGTGATCCGCGATGGCAGGGAAGTAACAATTGACGTCTCTGATGAAATCATCAAAGGCATAAAGCGACTCGAAATGGATGCTCTGCTCGTTCTGGGCGGCGATGGGACCCTTCACATTGCTCATGGACTGTTTCTAAAAGGCGCGCCGATCATCGGCGTTCCCAGGATGATCGATAACGATATCGGCGGAACGGAAGTATCTTTTGGATTCGACACCGCCGTCAATACCGCGACCGAAGCAATTGATAAATTGCACACCACGGCTGAAGCGCATCATCGCTTAATGCTGCTGGAGCTTATGGGACGCAATGCGCGTGGCATGGGCATTTCCTTTGGGGTGAGGGAAACCAGAATGCCGCCCAATTGGACGGCATTCGTGGCGCGCTGTGGCTTCCCGAAGGTGCAGGTGAATTTCCTGCCTTCTTATTGATTGAGGAGGGATGCCACAGCGCTGGGTTGCATACTACTATCCATGTTAGACATCACCTCCTCCTTTCTATAGGATGGCGGTTCAATTTGTTTGCCCCCGGGCAGTAACAGAAGTATGTCATATTTCATTTTGGATGTCAATAGGCGGAATTCAATTCTTATAAAACTGTAATCCGGCTCCCAAAACCGAAAAATCGTGATACCTTTTGAGAGACTCCGCAAGTGTAACAGGACTATGCTTGGCAAAGCTTTCATGGAGGCCTGTATGAAAAACAATCCCAATCGCTTTTGGACCATCGTCATCCTGCTCGGCTGGGCGTTCGATTTCCTCTTCTGGAAAAAGCCCGCGGGCATTAATTTTGCCATTTATGTGGCTCTCTGTCTCGTGACGGGAATCCTGCTTCTCCGTGCGGATGGGCTGCCCCTCGCGCGCCGGTCGGGCCTGCTCCTGCTGCCCATCGGGTTTCTGGCCGCGATGACCTTTATCCGCCTCGAGCCCATGACCACGCTCCTTTTGGTTTCGGCTGCACTCTTTCTGATGGGAATCTTTGCCCTCACCTATGTGAGCGGCGAGTGGGCTCGTTATAGTCTGCTTGACTACCTCTTTGGATATTTGCGCCTATTCGGTAGCATGATCGCGCGTCCGCTGGGATTCGCCGCGCAGAATCGCCGTCTCCCTTCAGGACAGCCGTCCCCGCCTTCGTCTGTGCCGCAGGCACAGGTGAGTCAGAAGCGCAGCGCCCGCATCTGGCCGGTCGTGCGCGGGGTTGTCATCGCGCTGCCTGTCATCGCCATCTTTGCGTCGCTGCTCTCATCCGCCGATCCCATCTTCGCAAAGCGGTTCGAAGATTTTATTGAACTGTTCAATATTGATAACCTGCCCGAATATATTTTCAGGCTTGTGTACATCCTGATCTTCGCATACGCCCTGGCGGGGACGTTCCTGCACGCCGCGCAAAAGTCAGATGAAAAAATTGAAGAGAAGACATGGGCATCGCCTTTTCTCGGTTTCACGGAAGCAGCCATTGTGCTCGGAAGTGTGACTGTATTGTTTGTAGCTTTTGTGGTCGTTCAGTTCCAATACTTCTTTGGCGGGCAGGCCAACATCAGCATCGAAGGTTATACATTTTCGGAATATGCGCGCAAGGGATTCGGTGAACTTGTAACGGTTGCGTTCTTCAGTTTGCTTTTACTGCTTGGCCTGGGCGCCATAACTCACCGCGAAACGGAAACACAGCGACGCGTTTTCTCCGGTTTTGGCGCGGGATTGGTCGGATTGGTGATCGTGATGCTGGTTTCAGCATATCAGCGATTGGTGCTTTATGAAATGGCTTATGGATTTTCACGTTTACGCACGTATACACACGTATTCATGATCTGGCTTGGGCTTTTGCTGGTTGTGGTTGTCGTGCTCGAGATGCTTCGGCGGGAGCGTGCCGTTGGTCTTGTGATGGTGCTGGCTGCACTCGGATTTGTGATCTCGCTCAGCGTGTTGAATGTGGATGCTTTTATCGTGAAGCAAAATATCCAACGCGAAATTCGCGGCACTGGTGATGAGACAATCGCACAAGGCCGGGCGGATCTGGATGCACAATACTTTTTGGATCTATCTGACGACGCGGTTCCATCGCTTGTAAATGCGTATCAGACTCAGTCTCTGCCTGCTCCCGTTAGAGAAAAAGTGGGCGCTTCTCTGGCCTGCATCCGTTATACGCGCGATCTCGATCAGCGCGATCTTCCCTGGCAATCCTTCCATTTCTCCCGGTTCAATGCTGATCGTGCGCTCGCGGAAGTGAAGAAAGAATTGGATGCTTACAAGATCCTGGATAAAGACCTGCCTGTGATGGTTGAAACCCCCGCTGGAGAAGAGTTTTCCTGCTGGCAGTATTATTACGATTAAAAAAATAATGCTGCCTGACTTATGCAATTGGGCTGTATTTACTCGTTTCGATCAGTCTGCCTTCATCGGGATTTTGGATAGCTTTGACAGCAATAAGGCGTAGAAAACCAGTATGATCAGCATGATCCATGAAATGTAGATGAACGGATCAGTAAGTACGTAAGCGCCTTCATAAAGAATACTATCTCCGAACCCAATGTAACTGGCCAGCCGCCAGATATCCAAAAGCGCGTACGGTCCGAATAACCCCCACAGCAGGATTCGAATCCACCTTTGTTCCGATGTCGCGAGCAAATAGGCAAAGATGACCAAACCCAGTGAAAGTTCCCAAAGCATGTCCAGCCAGATGAAAGTTCCGAGATAGAGCGCAAAAGCCAGCGCCAGCGCGGTTTCCGGGTTTTGCATGCTCGATTCTCCACTGGAATGGCGTAGAAACCTTAGACCGATCCATCCCAACGGGGCAAGCAATATGAATTTGAGGACCCCCGCAAGACGCACGATCGCATAAACAATCCCCATGACAAGCAGGACGCGATAAGCTTTCGACTCCGACCAGCACTGCTTTAGGGCGTTTAATATTATTGATTCTTCGGCTTTAAGCGGCTGGTCAAATCTCTCAACTGCACGAACGAAATTGGCTTGATCAATACAAAGTCTGCCTGATTGACGTAAGCCTCGCCCATACGCGCATCCGCAGTGGTGATGATGACCATTGTATTGGCAAAACGCTCATCCTGTTTTATCTGTGTCAAAAGTTGTCCGCCAGAGACATGCGGCAGGTGCATATCCAACAGGACTAAAAAGGGCGCTCTGCCACTTTTCAATCTTTCCTGTGCAATTTTTCCATCGGCAACGTGTTCCACTTCAAATCCAACCCCGCGTAAAGCCTCCGCAAAGATGTTGGCAAGGTCTTCATCGTCCTCGATAATTAAAGCCAGTTCGCTCAC